>NZ_JBEXRC010000004.1:0-257609 GCF_040612915.1 Streptomyces sp. NPDC006326
GGGCCGGGCGGTCAGGGGTGGCCGAAGGCCATCGCGAAGCGACGCGAACGAAGAGAGCGCCCTTGACGGCCCGGCCCACCCCGGAAGGACAGTGGACTGACGGGACGCCCCCGAACTCCACCGACCCCGGACGCGGGTTCCCCGACCCCCGATCCGCTCGCGCGGGATTCACGGCGCGAACGGCCCACGCCCCAATTGCTCCCGCAGCGGGGTGACCTCCGGGCTGACCAGGGAGCGGCGCTGCCAGTTCGCGCCGTCCACCACCAGGGTGTGGCCCGTGACAAAGCGGGCGTACGGGGAGGCCAGGAAGGTCGCCGCCCAGCCGAGCTCACGGGGAACACCGACCCGCAGGGCGGGCTGGCGGGCGTCCCGGCCGCCGGGCGCCGCCCGGTCGAGGCCGCCGCGGATGTCCCCGGTCATATCGGCGTGCGGGAACAGGCCGGGGACGAGCCCGTTGATCTGGATGCCGTACGGACCCCACTCCACGGCGAGCGTCTCCACCAGGTTCTTCACCCCAGCCTTCGCCGCGGCGCTGTGGGCGAATCCGGGCCCGCCCGTCCAGGCGTAGGAGGCGCCGATGTTCACGATCGACCCGGGGGTGCCGGCCGCCAGATGGCGGCGGCCGAACTCGCGGGTCATGAACCAGGTGCCGGTCAGGGTGGTGTCGACGACGGCCCGCCAGGCGTTGGGGGACAAGTCCTCCGCCGGACAGGGGAAATTGGCGGCCGCATTGTTGACCAGCACGTCCGGCGTCCCGAGCGCCACCTCCGCCGCGTCGAAGACCTCCGCCACCCGCTCAGGGTCCCGGATGTCACAGACGGCGGCCGACACCCGGCCCGCGCCCGGAACGGCCGCCAGCTCGTCCCGGGCCGCCGCCAGCAGTTCGGGCCGCCGTCCGGCGATGACCAGGTCCGCGCCGAGCCGTGCGAACTCGGCGGCTATGGCCTTGCCGAGCCCGGTACCCCCGCCGGTCACGAGGACCACCTGCCCGGCGTACGTACCGGCGGGCAGGGCGGCGGCACCGGGCGGCGGCGGCGCGGGCAGACCCGGCGAGGGATGCCGCGCAGGACGGTGCGAGGGGTTCTCCATGGGCCCATCGATAGCGTGCGGGCGCTCAGATCACCATGCCCGTGCGGCGGCGCCCGCCCCACAGCGAGGCAAGGCCGCACGGCAACGCACCAGATCCCACCAGATCCGCACGGCAACCCACCAGATCCGCACCGCAACCCACCACATCCCCACCCGGACCCACCAGATCCGCACCGCAACCCACCACATCCCCACCCGGACCCACCAGATCCCCACCGCAACCCACCACATCCCCACCGCACTCAGCCGAGGCCCCCACCTCAGCCCTACCCCTTCGGCACGTAAGCCTGCTTGCTCGCGCACGCCCACACGACGGCGCTGGTCTTCGCGGCCTCCCAGTCGAAGAAAGTGCCGCCCACCCGGTCGTCGTCCGAGGCCGCGAAGGCCTCGCTGCGCGAGTCCGGACTCGTCCCGGCGGGGTGCGGGAGGGCCATCGGGGCGCCCTTGCCCGGCCAGTACGCGGCACGCAGGAAGTTGGGGTAGCCGTCCACGAACGTGACGGCCGACCCGACGGTCACGTTCGTGGTCGGACTGACGGCGTCGAGCGTGAGGTGCTCGTAGCCCGCGACCCGGCCGGGATCGTTCGGGAGGGCGTCGTACGGCTTCTGCCAGACGGCCGGCTTGCGCTCCTGCCAGTCGCGGTAGCTGCGGTCCTCGTGCCCGACGACCCGGCCCCGGTCGTCGATGCCGGCCGCATCGGTGGCGACCGTCCAGTCGTTCTCGGTCCACACCGGCAGGCTGTACGGCGGGTACCCGCCCCCCGCGGGCCAGACCACCGGGAAGCTCTTGCTCCAGACGCCGTCGGCATCCTCATAAGAAGTGCGAGCCGTTCCGACGATGTCGCCGCGCTTGTTGATCCCGTCGACGGAGGCGATCCGTGTGCTCGGGTGCGCGTCCGCGGGCACGGGCAGCTCGCGCACCACCGTCCCGTTCAGCCATTCCTTGGCGACACCGCCCTCCATGCCCACGTATCGGCCCGCGTCGTTCACGTCCGCCACATAGCTGGAGCCGGAACCGAAACCGGAACCCGAACCGAAACCGGAACCCGAACCGAAACCGGAACCCGAACCGAAACCCGAACCGGAACCCGAACCGAAACCCGAACCGAAACCCGAACCGGCCCCGCCGCCGACCAGCCGAACCGCCGCCGCGCCCTGCTGGTAGGTGAAGGCGACGGCGCTGTCGAAGTCGTTGGTGCGCCGCAGTGCACCCACCATCAGGCCCTTGACGTTCACGGCCGCGACCCAGCCGGACGCGAAGCCCTCCGGCAGCGGGACGGCGTGGACTTCGCGGTCGGCGGTCCAGTACACGGGCACCCCCGCGCTCTCGCCGGCCACCAGACCGCCGGCTCCGAAGGCGCGTACGGACCCGCCCGCCGCGGATCCCCCCAGGGCGGGCAGCCTGACGATGTCGGGCGTACAGGCGCTCTCGGCGGCCACGGCCGGTCCCGCGGCCGTGATCAGGCCCGCGAGGACGACGCCGGCCACGGCCGCGGACGTGCTTCTCATCATCTTGTGCTCCCCCGTACAGCTGCTGTTCCCCGTTGTGCCATGCCATGCCGACGCTCGCCATGACACGTGCACGCCACATCCTGCCTGCTCCACCCCACCAAGGAGGCTGAATTCCCCCCGGTAACGGTTCCCCCGCACCCAAGCGACTGCTTAGTATGCCCGCGGAGCATGGTTAGCGCGGTTCCCCTCGACGGCGGCTGGAGGCCCCGATGCAGGCATGGCGAGTACACACCCCAGGCGAGCCCCGAGAGGCGATGCGTCTCGAAGAGGTCCCCGAACCCGTGCCCGGCGAGGGCGAGGTGAGGCTCAAGGTGCTCGCCGCGAACGTCAACTTCCCCGACGCCCTGCTCGTGCGCGGGCAGTACCAGATCCGCCCGCCGCTGCCCTTCACCCCCGGCGTGGAGATCTGCGGCGAGACCGACGACGGCCGCCGCGTCATCGCCAACCCGAGCCTGCCCCACGGCGGCTTCGCCGAGTACGTCACCGCGCCCGCGCGTGCCCTGCTCCCCGCCCCCGAGAGCCTCGACGACGCCCAGGCGGCCGCCCTCCACATCGGCTACCAGACGGGCTGGTTCGGCCTGCACCGCCGCGCCCGGCTCCAGCCCGGCGAGACCCTCCTCGTGCACGCCGCGGCCGGCGGTGTCGGCAGCGCCGCGGTCCAGCTCGGCAAGGCCGCCGGCGCCACCGTCATCGGCGTCGTCGGGGGCAAGGCGAAGGCGCGCACCGCCGAGGAGCTCGGCTGCGACCTGGTGATCGACCGGACGGGCGAGGACCTGGTCGCCCGGGTCAAGGAGTTCACCGGCGGGCGCGGGGCCGACGTGGTCTACGACCCGGTCGGCGGCGACGCCTACACCGCCTCCGCCAAGTGCGTGGCCTTCGAGGGCCGCATCGTGGTCGTCGGCTTCGCGAGCGGCACCATCCCCACCCCCGCCCTCAACCACGCCCTGGTCAAGAACTACGCGATCCTCGGCCTGCACTGGGGCCTCTACGCCGCCAAGGACCCGGCCGCGATCCTCGCCTGCCACACCGAACTCACCCGCCTCGCCGCCCAGGGCGCCATCACACCCCTGGTCAGCGAACGCGTCCCGCTCGCGGCGGCCGCCGATGCCGTGCAGCGCCTCGCCGACGGCAGCACCACCGGCCGGCTGGTGGTCGTACCGTCCCTGAACCCAGACGCCTCCACCGGCCCCACCACCTCCACCACCTCCACCGGCCCCACCCCCTCCACCGGCCCCACCCCCTCCACCGGCCCCACCACCCCCTCCACCAGCCCCACCGGAGCCGCCCGATGACCGCCCCCACCACCGCCGACGCACTGCGCCTGCGCGTACGCGACCTGCTCGCCGCCCACCCGCCCGCGGCCACCGGCCGCACGGACTTCCTGTGCGCCCGCTTCGACGCCGGCCTCGCCTGGGTCCACTACCCGCAGGGCCTCGGCGGACTCGGCGCGCCCCGCTCCCTCCAGGCCGTCGTCGACGCCGAACTGGAGGCGGCCGGGGCCCCCGACAACGACCCGCGCCGGATCGGCATCGGCCTCGGCATGGCCGCGCCCACGATCCTCGCCTACGGGACCGAGGAGCAGAAGCGGCGTTTCCTGCGCCCCCTGTGGGTCGGCGAGGAGGTCTGGTGCCAGCTGTTCAGCGAGCCGGGCGCCGGTTCCGACCTCGCCGCGCTCGCCACCCGGGCCGTCCTCGACGAGTCCGCCGGCGAATGGGTCGTGGACGGCCAGAAGGTGTGGACCTCCAGCGCCCACACCGCCCGCTGGGCCATCCTGATCGCCCGCACCGACCCCGCCCTGCCCAAGCACCGCGGCATCACCTACTTCCTGTGCGACATGCACGCCCCCGGCGTCGAGGTCCGGCCGCTGCGCCAGATCACCGGCGAGGCCGAGTTCAACGAGGTCTTCCTGACCGGCGTCCGGATCCCCGACCGCCACCGCCTCGGCGCCGTGGGCCAGGGCTGGGAGGTCGCCCGCACCACCCTCATGAACGAGCGGGTCTCCATCGGCGGGATGCGGATCCCCCGCGAGGGCGGCATGATCGCCCCTGTCGCCGCGGCCTGGCGCGAGCGCCCCGCGCTGCGGACCCACGCCCTGCACCAGCGCCTGCTGGAGCTGTGGGTCGAGGCCGAGGTCGCCCGGCTCACCGGCGAACGGCTGCGCCAGCAGCTCGCCGCCGGGCAGCCCGGCCCCGAGGGATCGGGGATGAAGCTCACCTTCGCCCGGCTCAACCAGGAGATCAGCGGCCTGGAGGTGGAACTCCTCGGCGAGGAGGGTCTGCTGTACGAGGACTGGACGATGCGCCGGCCCGAGCTGGTCGACTTCACCGGCCGGGACGCCGGCTACCGCTACCTGCGCGCCAAGGGCAACAGCATCGAGGGCGGCACCAGCGAAATCCTCCTCAACATCGTCGCCGAACGCGTCCTCGGCCTGCCCGCCGAACCGCGCGACGACAAGGACCTCCCCTGGAAGGACCTGGCCCGATGACGTTCCCGCGCGAAGGCTACGACCTGCTGTACTCGCAGACCGAGGAGGAACTCCGGTCCGCCGTACGGGCCCTGCTCGCCGACCGGTGCCCGCCGTCGGCCGTGCTGGCCGGGGCCGAGAGCGGCCGCCCGCACGACCCCGGTCTCTGGCACACCCTCGCCGCGGAGATCGGCACCGCCGGACTGCTCGTGCCGGAGAAGTTCGGCGGGCAGGGCGCGGGCCACCGCGAGGCGGCCGTGGTCCTGGAGGAGCTGGGGCGGGCCGTGGCGCCGGTCCCGTACCTGACGAGCGCGGTGCTCGCGGCGGAGATCCTGCTCGGCTGCGATCCGGCCGGCTCCGCCCCGACGGCCGCCCTGCTGCGGGAGCTGGCCTCCGGACGGCAGGTGTGCGTACCGGCCGTGCCGCTGACACTGGCGCCCGGCGCCCCGCTGCCGGCCGCCGTCCGGGACACTGGGGGAGGGCGGCTGACCGGCACCGTCACCTCGGTGGCGGACGCGGTGGCCGCCGACGTCCTGCTCGTGCTCGCGGACACCGGCCTGTACGCCGTCCCGGCCGCCGCCGTGTCCCTCACGCCGCTGGTCCCGCTGGACCTGACCCGGCCGCTCGCCACCGTCACGCTGGACGGGGCCGCCGGGACCCGGCTCGCCGACCCGGCCACCGCTCGCGCGGCCGTGGCCGGGGCCCTGCTGTCCGGGGCCGGACTGCTGGCCGGCGAACAACTGGGGCTCGCCGAATGGTGCCTGACCCAGACGGTGGCCCACGTCCGGGGCCGCCACCAGTTCAACCGGCCCGTCGGCTCCTTCCAGGCCCTCAAGCACCGGCTCGCCCGGCTCTGGCTGGACGTGGCCTCCGCTCGGGCGGCGGCCCGCGCCGCGGCCGACGCCCTCGCCACCGGCGCTCCGGACGCCCCGCTCACGGTGGCCGTCGCCCAGGCCCACTGCTCGGGCGTCGCGGTCCGCGCCGCCGAGGAGTGCGTACAGCTGCACGGCGGCATCGGCATGACCTGGGAGCACCCGGCGCACCTGTACCTCAAGCGGGCCAAGGCCGACTCCCTGGCCCTGGGCACCTCCGGCCACCACCGCGCCCTGGTGGCCGACTTCGCGGAACTCCCCGCGCCCTGAGGCCCCGCCGGGGCCGGGGCGCCGCCCCCGGCCCCGGCGGGCGCGCGGCGGGTCCTTATCCTCGGGGGATGGCTCCCGTCATCACCCGGCTCGACACCGCCGGGCTCACCCTGCACCGCGACGAGCTGGCCGACCTCCTTCTCGCGGTGGTACGCGGCGGTTCCTCGCTCGGCTTCCTCGCCGACCTCGGTCACCGCCAGGCCGCCTCCTGGTGGGACTCCCTGCGCCCCGCCGTCGAGGACGGCTCGCTCGCACTCTGGATCTCCCGCCCCGCCGACGGCGCCCCGCTCGACGGCACGGTGAGCTGGCGGCGGGAGTCCAAGCCCAACGGCCGCCACCGCGCCGAGCTGCGCAAGCTCATGGTCCACCCCGCGGCACGCGGCCGCGGCACGGCCCGCGCCCTGCTCGCCGAGGCCGAGGCGGCGGCCGCCCGGGCCGGAGTGCTGCTGCTGTTCCTCGACACCGAGACCGGGAGCGGCGCCGAGCGCGTCTACCGCTCCGCGGGCTGGACCGAAGCCGGCACCATCCCCGACTTCGCCGCCGACCCGGCAGGCCGCCTGCACCCCACCACGCTCTTCTACAAGCACCCCGCCCGGCCGGTGTGACCTCGCCCGCCGCGCTGCGTTAGACCCCGTAGCGCGGACCACCGAGCGAGGGAGACCGCATGTACGCAGCACCCGCCGCCGCACCACTCAGCCGCCGCACGCTCCTGCGCACGGCCTTCACCGCCGCGGTGTTCGCCGGCACCGCCGCGGCCCTGGCCCCCGTGCTGCGCGCCCGGCGGCCCCGGCAGACGGTCACGCCCGCGCCGCTGACCGAGGAGACGTACCGCGGCCGGCACATCGCCGTCCACGCCGCCGAGGTCCGCATCGACGGCCGCCCCCTGCACGTGATGCGGCGCGCGGACGGCAGCTACCTGAGCGGGATCAACCACTTCCAGTCCTTCGAGACCCCGCTGGAGCTCGCCCGCGCCGCCGTCGACGAACTCGGCACCAACCAGCTGGCGCTCGCGGTCCCGCACCACGGCTGACGGACGGAACGGGAGGAGCCCCGCATGTACACCCGGCAGAACCAGAAGGACCTGACCACCGCGCAGAAGAAGCGGTTCACGGCGGCCGTGCTGGAGCTCAAGCGCAACGGCGCGTACGACGACCTGGTCCGCACCCACGACAAGTACTTCGTCCCCGACCGGGACCGCAAGCTGCGCGTCGGGCACATGTCGCCGTCGTTCTTCCCCTGGCACCGGCGCTACCTGCTTGAATTCGAGCGGCTGCTCCAGGGCGTCGACCCGGGCGTCTCGGTCCCGTACTGGGACTGGACCACCGACAACAGCCCCGTCTCCTCCCTGTGGGCCGACGACTTCCTGGGTGGCACCGGCCGCGCCGACGACCGCCAGGTGATGACCGGCCCCTTCGCCTACGAGAAGGGCAACTGGGTGATCACGGTGGGCTTCACGGCGGAGCGGTTCCTCACCCGGAACCTCGGCCGCCCCCAGAACCCCATCACACTGCCCACCGCGGCCGAACTGCAGTGGGCGCTCGACGATCCGACGTACGACACCTCGCCGTGGGACTCCACGGCCGCAGCCGGTGGCTTCCGCAACAAGCTGGAGGGCTGGGCCGCCCCCAAGAGCGAACGCTGGCGCAACCACAACAAGGTGCACCAGTGGATCGGCGGGCACATGACGGGCGGTACGGCGCCCAACGACCCGGCGTTCTGGCTGCACCACGCCTTCGTGGACCTCGTCTGGGACCGCTGGCAGCTCAAGCACCCGGATTCCGGCTATCTGCCCGCCGCCCCGCTGCCTCCGGGCGACCTCCAGCGCAGGCGGGTGATCGCCCTCGACGAGCCGATGCCGCCGTGGAACCTCACCCCGCGCGACATGCTCAGCCACGAGGGCGTCTACCGCTACGAGTGAGTCCGCCACCGTGACCGGTCCGGGCGCACGGGAAGGGCCCCCGCGCTACGGCGGGGGCCCTCGGCCTGGGTCAGGTCAGGCGGGCTGGGATCAGCCGCCGTAGCCGCCCTTGTCCTCGGTGTGGTGCTCGCCGCCCGACTCGTTGATGCAGGTGTTGCCGAACGCGGGGTTCAGCAGGCCGATCACGCTCACGGAGTTGCCGCAGACGTTGATCGGGATGTGCACCGGAACCTGAACGACGTTGCCCGACAGGACACCGGGGGAGCCGACCGCCGCACCGTGCGCTCCGGCATCGGCGACGGCCAGCCCGGCACCGGCGGCCAGGGCGCTACCGGCGGCAGCGGTGACGGCGACTGCCTTCGCGATACGCGACATCAAGATCTCCTCGTGAGATGTGGGGCGCCGCAGCAGTACGTGCGGCATTTGACATGGCATACAACGCAGCGGAGGCCAAGGGGTCACGGGCGCTGCGCCTACCTGGTGACGGAAAACCGCACGGACGCGAAATAGGGCCGGATCTGGCCCACCCGGCCCGGCTCCAGGACCGCCAACGGGCGGCCCGAGCAGTCCGGCTCCCGGTAGAACGTGGCCGTGCCGCGGGTGGAGTTCGTGGCCGCCCGGGAGCCGCCGCCCAGGGCGCGGACGCAGCCCTTCGGGGCGGTCAGCCCGTGGACCTGGTCGTCCTGGCCGACGTACTGGAAATCGGGCCCCGCGGCCTGCGCCGTTCCGGCGGCCGCGAGCAGGAAGAAGGGGACCGAGCAGGCCCGGACGAGGCTCCGGGCGCCGGGGTGGTTACGCATGGATCGCATGCCCGCCCAACCCGGCCCGACCCCGGCCGGGTCACGCCTTGTCACCCGTTCGAGGCGTGTGCGACCGTGCGGGGGAGGTGGGACGCACCACGCGGAACATCTGATGCACCTGTTCCACGGCAGGCACCGTTTCCATGAAGGGCGCGATGAGCACAGCAGGCAGCAGCGGCCGGCCCCGGGTCCGCACCGGGCAGGGCGTGGTCGAGGGACGCACCGGACCGGAAGGGGTCGCCGCCTTCCGGGGCATCCCGTACGCGGCGGCACCGGTCGGAGCCCTCCGCTTCGCCGCCCCCGCGGCCCCGGCCGCCTGGGACGGCGTACGCGATGCCGGTGCGTTCGGGCCCACCGCGCCCAAGGCCGCCTACCCCAGGACCTTCGCCGCGCTGCTGAGCGACCCGGAGATCCCCGGCGAGGACTGCCTCAACCTCAACGTGTGGACGCCCCAGCCGGCCGCCGGAGCCGGGCTGCCGGTCATGGTGTGGCTCCACGGCGGGGCGCTGACCCGCGGCTCCTCGGCCGTGCCCGTCTACGACGGATCCGCCTTCGCCCGCGACGGCGTGGTGTTCGTCTCTCTCAACTACCGCCTCGGCGTCCTCGGCTACGGACTCTTCCCCGACGCCCCCGCCAACCGCGGCCTGCTCGACCAGATGGCCGCCCTCAGGTGGGTCCGCGAGAACATCACGGCCTTCGGCGGGGACCCGGCCCGCGTCACGGTCTTCGGTGAGTCGGCGGGCGCCATCAGCGTCGGCGCCCTGCTCGCCGCCCCCGGCGCCGCCGGGCTGTTCGCGCAGGCCGCCCTGCAGAGCGGCGCGCCCGAGGTGCTGCCGCCCGACCATGTGCGCACCATGGTCCGGCGGATGGCCTCCCTGCTCAAGGTGCCCGCGACCGCGGAGGCCTTCGCCGCCGTGCCCCTGCCCGACCTGATCGCCGCCCAGCGGGCGGTCCTGCGCCGTTCCGGAGCGCTGCTCGGCGGCCCCGCCTTCGGTCTCGTCATCGATCCCGACACCCTTCCCGAGGAGCCGCTCGAAGCGGCCGCGCGGGGCCGCGTACCGCTGCTGATGGGCTGGACCACCGAGGAGTACCGGCTCTGGTTCGCCCCGACCGGCCTGATGCGGCTGCTGGACCGGTTCGGTCCGCTCGCGGTGGCGCTGGCCCGGGTCCGGACCGGCAAGGACCGGGCCGCCGTACGGGCGCTGCGCGCCGCCCTGCCCGGGGCGGGCCCGGCCGAGCTCGCGGGCCAGCTGCTGACCGACCGGCTGCTGCGGGATCCGCTGCGCCGGCTCGCCGGGGCGCGGACGGCCCCGAGCTTCCTCTACGAGTTCGGCTGGCCCTCCGGCGTGCCGGGCCTGGGCGCCTGCCACGCCCTGGAGCTGGGCTTCGTGTTCGACACGCTGCACGTGCCGGAGGCCCACTGGCTGGCCGGGCCCGAGGCCCCGCAGGAGCTGGCGGACCGGATGCACGCGGCCTGGGTGCGTTTCGCCGTGACCGGGGAGCCCGGCTGGGAGCCCTGGGACGGCTGCGGCCCGCCGATGGTGTTCGGCGGGCCGCAGGACCAGGAGGCGTTCGGGCCGGTGGTTACTCCACCGGTCCTTCCATGACCTTGCTGATGAACTGGATCGGGCCCTCGCCCATGTTCGGCACGTAGGTCTTGGCGTTGTGCTGGCCGCCCGGGATGACCCTCAGGCTGGTGTGGATCGGCCCCTTGCCGTAGGTGGCGATGAACTTCTGCACGTCGGGCAGGGTCTTCTTGTTGCTCTCGTTGTCGCCGACCTGGAAGGCGAGGTAGACGTCCGGGCTGCCCTTCTTGTCGATCAGGGCCTTCGCCAGCAGCTCGGGGTTGTTCTCGGCCTTCTCCTTCTCGTGCCCCTTCCACAGGGGGGAGTCCGGGACGACGTCCGGGCCGGAGCAGATGGCGGCCTTGAACTTGTCCGGGTGCTGGAGGACGGCCTTCAGGCTGGCGAAGCCGCCGGTGGAGGAGCCCATGTAGGCCCAGCCGTCACGGGACTTGACGGTGCGGAAGTTGGCCTTCATCAGGTCCGGGACGTCCTCGGTCAGCCAGGTGCCCATCTTGGGCTGGCCGGGGATGTCGGAGCCGTCCCAGTAGATGCCCTTGTCGTCCGGGGCCGGGTTCAGCACCGGCATGGCGAGGATGAAGGGCTTGCTCTTGCCCTCGGTGTACCACTTGCTGATGCTGGTCTGGAGGCCCAGGTCGGTGCCCATCCAGTAGTTGCTGGGGTAGCCGGCTCCGCCCGGCAGGGCTATGAGGACCGGGAAGCCGCTCTTGGCGAACTTGGGGTCGTTGTACTCCTTGGGCGCCCACACCCAGACTTTGCCCTTGAAGCCGGACTTCTTGCCGTCCAGCGTGGTGACGGCCACGTGCGTGCCGTCGGCCAGGGTCATGGAGTTCTTGAACTCGGCCTTGGGGCCGGTCGGCATCAGTGCCTTGGAGTTGGCCGGCGGCTTCGCCGCGCCGCCGCCGTCCCCGCCCGTCTTGGCCCCGGCGGCGGGCTGGCCGAAGGTGACGTCCTTGCCCTTGTCGGTGAAGGGGGGTATCTCGAAGTGGTACATCACGCCGGCGGCGATGCCCGCGAGGGCCAGCACGGTGACACCCGCGATGAGCCAGCGACGTCCCCGGCGCCGCCGTGGTTCGGGTTCGGGTTCCGGCTCGCCGTACGGCGGGTGGGGCTGGCCGTACGGCGGGTACGGGTCCTGGGGTTCGTACGTCTGTGCGTACGAAGTGCCGTAGGGCTGCTGCTGGTACTGCCCTTCCGACCGGTACGGCTGGTGCTGTCCGTCGGGTGAGTACGACATGTGCGGTGGCTCTCCGGCTGGTGCTGCCCCGGGCGGGGGCGGGGTGGTCGCTATATGTTCGAAGGATGAGCCTACGTGGTCCGGGGTTCCCTTTTTTTCCAGCTCTTGGGTTGCTCTGGGGCAGGCCGTTGCCGAACACCTGGACGGCTACCGGAGTTCCCGCTCCGTTCGCCGTCTGTCCCTGGCCCATGCACATGCCCCTGGGTATGGTGCGTCCGCGCCGCCACCAGACCCCCTCTGCCCGGAGGTATCCCCCGTGTTTGGCATGACCTTTTCATGGTCCCGCCGCAAGACCGCCCTTGCCACCGCCTTCGGCGTCACCGCCGCCGGCACGGCCCTGTGGGCCGGTATCGGCGCCGCCCAGCCTGCACACGCAGCCGGGCTCCCGGCCCCCGACCACGTCGTCGTCGTGGTCTTCGAGAACCACGCCTACAGCCAGGTCATCGGCAGCTCCAGCGCCCCGTACATCAACTCCCTCAAGACCGGCGGAGCCAACCTCACGCAGTCGTACGGCGTCACGCACCCCAGCCAGCCCAACTACCTCCAGCTGTTCTCCGGCTCCCACCAGGGTGTCACCGACGACAGCTGTTACACCCCGGGCTTCAGCTCCGCGCCCAACCTCGCCTCCGAGCTCATAGCCGCGGGCAAGAGCTGGGCCAGCTACAACGAGACCCTCCCCAGCCAGGGCTCCACCACCTGCAGCAGCGGCAAGTACGCCCGCAAGCACAACCCCTGGTTCGCGTTCTCCAACGTGCCGACCAGCAGCGCCAAGACCATGACCCAGTTCCCCACGGACTACACCACCCTCCCCAAGGTGTCCTTCGTCGTCCCGAACCTGTGCAGCGACATGCACGACTGCTCCGTCGGCACCGGTGACACCTGGCTCAAGAACAACCTCAAGGCCTACGCGGACTGGGCCAAGACGCACAACAGCCTCCTCGTCGTCACCTTCGACGAGGACAACCGGCTCTCCGGCAACAAGATCCCGACCGTGTTCTACGGCCAGTCCGTCACCCCCGGCAGCACCTCGGCCACCACGTACAACCACTACGACGTGCTGCGCACCCTGGAGGGCCTGGCCGGCCTGACCACCCATGCCGGGAACGCCGCCACCGCCAAGGACATCACGGGTATCTGGACGTCCTGACCATGTACGTTGCGGACAGTCGCGGCACCCCCGCGCCCGCCGTGACCCCCGAGCAGCAGGCCGTCGCCCCGGGCACCAGCCCGGGGCGGCGCGCCGCGCTCGCCCCCACGGTGCTCGCCTTCGGCACGGTCAGCCTGATCACCGACGTCTCCTCCGAGATGGTCACGGCCGTGCTCCCGCTCTACCTCGTCGCCGGTCTCGGCCTGACCCCGCTCGGCTTCGGGCTGCTCGACGGGCTCTACAACGGCGTCAGCGCCCTCGTCCGGCTCACCGGCGGCCACCTCGGCGACCGCTTCGGCCGCCACAAGGCCCTCGCCGGCCTCGGCTACGGCCTCTCCGCCCTGTGCAAACCGCTGCTGCTGCTCGTGCACACGCTGCCCGCCATCGGGGCCGTCCTCGCCCTGGACCGCACGGGCAAGGGCCTGCGCACGGCTCCGCGCGACGCGCTGATCTCACTGGCGGCGGCACCCGAGGAGCGCGGCCGGGCGTTCGGCGTGCACCGGGCCATGGACACCGCGGGCGCCCTCATCGGGCCGGTCCTCGCCTTCCTGATCCTGCGGGCCGCCGCCGACGGCTACGACGCCGTCTTCACGGTCAGCGCCTGCGTCGCAGCCCTCGGCGTGCTCGTCCTCGTCCTCTTCGTGCCCGGCCGACGCACCAGGCGCCCCGGAGCAACCCCCGCCGAACCGGTCTCCCTCAAGGCCTCCCTCGGGCTGCTGGGCCGCCGAGACCTGCGCCGGATCGGACTGTGCGCGCTGCTGCTGGGCCTGTGCACCGTCAGCGACGGCTTCGTCTTCCTGCTGCTGCAGCACGCCACCGGACTCGCCGACCGCTGGTTCGCCCTGCTGCCGCTGGGCACCGCGGGCGCCTTCTTCCTGCTCGCGCTGCCGCTGGGCCGGCTCGCCGACCGGATCGGCCGCTGGCGCGTCTTCCTCGGCGGCCACCTCGCCCTGCTCCTCGCGTACGGGCTCCTGCTCACCGGCGGGACACCGCACGGTGTGGATGCCGCCCTGCCGTACGCCGTGCTCCTGCTGCACGGCGGTTTCTACGCCGCCACCGACGGCGTCCTGATGGCCGCGGCCGCCGGAGCCGTGCCCGAGGAGCACCGCGGCGGCGGGCTCGCCCTCGTCCAGACCGGCCAGGCCCTCGCCCGGTTCGCCGCCTCGCTGGGCTTCGGCGCCGCCTGGACCGTGTGGGGCGCCCGGCCCGCCCTGGCCGTCGCCGCCGTACTCCTCGCCGGGGCCGCCGCCGTGTGCGCCCGGCTGCGTCCCGTGGAAGCCGGACCCGGAGCCGGGGCCGAGGCGGAGGAACCCGCCGCCGGTCCGGCTTCCGGCGCCTGACCGCCTCTCCCACCCCCACCCCCGGCCCCGCTCCCCGAAAGGCCCCGATGACCGTCCAACGCCGGATCCTGATCCTCGTCTGCTCCGTCGTCCTGCTCGCCGCCGTGGGGGTGCTCGCCGTCGTCCGGGCCTCCTCCCGGGCCGACCAGAAGGACCAGACCCAGGCCGGCGGCCCGCAGGTCACCCGGGGCGAGGTGTCCCTGGCCCCGGCGGACGGCGGCCGGCGCATCGTGTTCCGGAACATGGCGTGGGGCCCGCACCGCGACGAGCTCGCCACCGTCCCCGCCGACGCGCCCGCGGGCCCCCGTACCGCCTCCGGGGTGAGCTGCCTGCGCTTCCACTCGGCGGCCGGCACCGGGATCTGCCTCCAGGCCGACAAGGGCGGTGTCCAGGAGAGCTACCGGGCCGTGGTCCTCGACTCCCGGCTGCGGCAGGTCTCCGCGCATCCGCTGGCCGGCATCCCCACCCGGGCCCGGGTCTCGCCCGGCGGCCACCTGGTCGCCTGGACGGTCTTCGTCGGCGGGGACTCGTACGCCGGGACGAACTTCTCCACCCGTACCTCCCTGCTCGACCTGCGCACCGGCAGGCTCGACGCCTCCCTGGAGGACTTCGCCATCCGCAAGGACGGCAAGGCGTACCGCAATGCCGACGTGAACTTCTGGGGCGTGACCTTCGCCGCCGACGAGCGGACCTTCTACGCGACGCTCGCCACCGGCGGCCAGACCCACCTGGTCCGCGGCGACCTCGCCGAACGCACCGTGACCACGCTCCGCGAGAACGTGGAATGCCCGTCGCTGTCCCCCGACGGGACCCGGCTCGTCTTCAAGAAGCGGGTGCCCGGCCTGCCGGCCGACGCCCCGTGGCGGCTCTACGTCCTGGACCTCGCCTCCCTGCAGGAGACCCCGCTCGCGGAGGCGCGCAGCGTGGACGACCAGGTGGTGTGGACCGACGACCGGACCGTCGTCTACTCCCTGCCCGGCGACTTCGGCGCCGACCTGTACCGGGTGCCGGCCGACGGAAGCGGCGAGCCCGTCACGCTCATGGCCTCGGCCCTCGCCCCGGCCTTCCTCGGCTGACGCCGGAGGGGAAGGACCGGGGCGGAGCCGCCGAGGGGGCCGTTACGCCGTTTGCAGGACCGTTACGCCGGGATCAGCGTCTTGCGGCGGCGCTTGCGCGGCGCCCCCGCGGACAGCCTCAGCTCGATGATCGACCGTACGGCCGGCCACTCCTCGTCGAGGATCGAGTAGAAGGCGGTGCTGCGCACGGCGCCGTCGAGCCCCCGGGAATGGGCCCGGCGGACCCCCTCGCAGGTGAACCCGAGCTTTTCCATCGCCGCACGCGAGCGCACGTTGCGGGCGTCGGCACGCAGCGAGATGCGGCGCACGCCCCAGGTCTCGAAGGCGTGGCGGAGCAAGAGGAGCTTCGCCTCGGTGTTGATGCCGGTTCCCTGGGCGCCCGGGGACAGCCAGGTATTGCCGATCTCGGCGGCATCGGGGATCGCCGTCGCCGGATCACCGAAGGGGACGCCCGTGACGGCGGGCCACACCAGAGGTCCCTGCCAGTAATCGAGTTCGAGGAAGCGGGTCGAACCGACGACCCGGCCGTCGGTGGCTCTGACCACCGCGAAGGAGAGCGATCGACCCGCCGCCTGGTCGGCGAGGGCGCGGTCGATGTACTCGTGGGACGCCTGCACCCCATGGGGTACGGGGGTGAAGGCGTAAGTCGTACGATCCTCGGCCCCGGCCACGGCCAAGGCCTCGGTGTGGTGGGGGGCGAGGGGCTCCAGCCGCACGGTGCGGCCGGCGAGGAGTACGGGTACGGGCACGGAGCCTTCGGTCCTTCTGGGCGGTGGGGTGGTTGCACAGTGTGCGCTCCTGACGTCACCCCCCGCGCAAAACGCGGGTGAAAGGCAACGGGCTGTCAGGTGAACGCGAGTGGCTCAATGTAGCCCCTAAATGTGCTCTCATGAACCCCCAAAATGGCAACGCCGCGGCCATGTTTTCCGATGACGTCGATCCCCGGATCCCGGGGCCCGTAATCCTGATCCACGGACAACCGTTCTTGTGCCGCGAAAACCGCTCTGACCTGCGAAGATGCAGGGGGCGTCCGGTGCGGCCGGACGGCGGTGGGCCCGGCCGCCGCGGGGGCCTCGCCGAGGCCCTCCGGGGCCGTCCCCGCGCCGCGCTCGCGCCCGCCCCGCGGGCAGGGCCGCGCAGCTGCCCGCCGGGCCCTGCCCGCAGGGGGAAGTGGCCCGCCCGACCGGTCCCCGAACGGACCAGTGCGCTGGGCCATCCGACTGGTCGGACCACCGGGTGGCGGTACGGATCCTGCCCCACTGCGTGTGATCGCCTTCTGCTCCACCCGCGTGGCCGGCCTCACACCCGCCCGCACCGGCCGGTACCAGGGATTCCTCGGGGCCGGGGTCCGTGGGGGGATCTGCAGCCGCCTGAGATCATCGTGCCCATGGACATGGACGACGTACTGCGGCGCCTGGCGGCCGTGGGGCCGTTCTTCGAGGTGCCGTACGGCCCGCAGCCGCCCGGGGAGGGGTTCCGGCCCCTGACCCGGCTGTACGGGGAGCAACTCGGGGAGTACGTCGGCGAGGTGGGTCGGCGGATCGGCAGCGGGAGCGGGCGGGTGGCGGCGTCGACCGCGCAGTTCGGGATCGCCTCGCGGCTGTGGTCGCTCGGGCTGGGCTGCGCCGCGCTGGCCGGGCGGGTGCCGGACCTCGCGGCGGACCGGGTGTGGTGGCGGATGCCGGCCGGGGGCTCGCTCCAGCTGTGGCTTCCCTCCCCGGGGGACGGGGCCCTGCCCGCCGAGGAGCTCGGCGCGAGCGTGCTGGGCCACCTCGCGGTCCTCGACGCGGCACTGCGGGAGCGGTTCGGGGTATCGCCCAGGGTCCTGCGCGGGAACACCGCGTCGGGGCTGGTGGGCGCCTTGCGGGTGCTGATCGACCGGGTGCCCGGCGGGGCGGCGGTGGACCTCGCGGCCGCCCTGCTGGCCGAGGGCGGGGCGCTCGGCGGAGCCGGTACCTTCCTGCACGAGGAGGGCCTGGGGGTGGCTTTCGTACGGCGCAGCTGCTGCCTCTACTACAAGGTGCCGGGCGGCGGCTTCTGCGGGGACTGCGTCCTGCGCCGGTGAAACCCGCCCCCGGGTGCATCCGGCGGGGCCGCGGGGCCCGAAGGACGCAGGAGAGCCCCCGCTCCGTCGGCGGAGCGGGGGCTCGTGTGCTGCGGCGCGACTAGAACGTGAGGTTCCAGGCGTCGATCTTGCCGGTGTCGGCGTTCGCGTTGTCGTTCACGCGGAGCTTCCAGAGGCCGTTCGCCACCTCGGAGGAGGCGTTGACGGTGAAGGTCTGGATGATGTTGTCGGTGCCGCCGCCTGCCCGGTTGCTCAGGGTGTAGACGGAGCCGTCCGGGGCCACCAGGTCGACCTTCAGGTCCCCGATGTAGGTGTGCTTGATGTCCACGCCCACCTTGAGGGTCGCGGGCGCGTTGCCGCTCACCCCGCTGACCGTGATGGGGCTCTCCACGGTGGCGTTGTCGTTGATGGCGAAGTCACCGAGGTTCTCGAAGTACTTGCCGGGCGGCGGGGTGGAACCGACCGCCTTCAGCGCGTCGACCTGGCCCTCGCCGAAGAAGGCGTTGTTCGCCGTGGTGCCGGTGCAGCGGCTGTCCGAGGGGCAGGCGATGTCGTTGGCCTGGGTGGCCAGCTTGTCGCGGATCTGCGCCGGGGTGATGCCGGGGTTGGTGCTGGCGATGAGCGCGGCGACGCCCACGACGTGCGGGGTGGCCATCGAGGTGCCGCTCTTGGAGCCGTACGTGCCGCCCGGCAGCGTGGAGTACACGTTGCTGCCCGGCGCCGCTACGTCGATGACGCCCTGGCCGTAGTTGGAGAAGGAGGCCTTGGTGACGCCGGTGCCGTTCGCCGCGACCGTGACCACGCCCGGCAGCTCGGTCGGGATGTCCAGGCAGGCGTTGGTGATGGTGCGGGTGACCGGCGTCGAGTCGTTCGGGCTCGCGGAGTCGGTCGTCTTGTGGGCGAGGTCGTAGTCCTCGTTGCCCGCGGCGGCGATCTGGAGCGAGCCCTTGCTCTCCGCGTACTGCTGGGCGCGCTTGACGCCCTCGATGATGGCGGCCTGGTCGATGTTGTCCGGGCAGTTGAACTGCCACGGGTCCGTGTAGTAGCTGTTGTTGGTGACCTTGAAGCCGTGGTCACCGGCCCACACGAAACCGCAGATGGTGTTCTCGGCGAAGAAGAACGAGTTCCCCGGCTCGGCGACGCGGACCGCGGAGATCTTCACGCCCGGGGCCACGCCGATGACGCCCTTGCCGTTCTTGGCCGCCGCGATGGTGCCCGCGACGTGCGTGCCGTGGGTGTCCACGTCCCGCCAGGCGCCCGCACGGGTGTCGGGCTTTCCGTAGGCGCAGGAGACGGAGTCGGCCGCATTGAAGTTCGGCGCCAGGTCCTGGTGCTGGTCGTCGACGCCGGTGTCGAGGATGCCGACCTTGACGGAGGAGGAGCCGGTGGTGACGGCCCACGCCTGGTCCGCCTTGATCTGGCTCATGTCGGCGCGGACGGGCTCGCCCGCGGGGGTGCTTGCCTGGCTCGGGTTGGCGGGCAGCGCCGGGTTGTAGGCGTCGGCCGGTACGTCCGAGGTGCGGGTCGCCCCGACCTGCTGGACGCCGCTGACCCCGCGCATGGTGGCGGCGAAGCCGGCCGAGGCGGAGTGGGCGACGATCACGCCGATGGAGTCGAAGTTCGAGAAGACCGTGCCGCCGTTGGCGGCGATGGCCGAGCGCACCGCAGAGCTGTCACCGGGGGCGGTGATCACCAGGTAGGCACGGGTGCCGGCAACCCAGGTCGCACTCTGGGAAGTCGGCGCCGCGGCCGGGGCCATGGCACGGGCGGACGGGGCGGAGGGGCCGACCGGAGCCGTGCCGGCGAGAGCGGCCGGGGCGCCGAAGGCCAGTGCGGCGCCGAGGGTGGCGGCCAGTACGAGCGTACGTCGAGGTCGGCTGGATATGTGGGGTATCAATGCGTCCTCCGAAGACGGCCCGGCGGTGCGGGTGGCACCGGTCGGGCCGTACGAAACGAGTGGTGGACGCAAGATGTCAGACGCGTGCCCGGGTACGGAAGTACCTTTTACAGCAGGACACTTTGCAAGACGGTGGCTGAAAATCGCCCATGGGTACGGGTGTGTGGGCCGACCGGGCTGGGCACCGTGGGGGCGAGCCCTGCCCGGTCGGCCCTTCGGGGCGTCCCGGTCAGGCCGGTACGCCGTCCTTGGCGCCGGCCGGCTGGCCCGGCACGGGGGCCGCGGGCTCGGCGGCGTGGGGGTCGTCGACCAGACTGGCCTCGTCGAACTCCAGCCTCCCGGCCAGGACTTCGGTGGCGCGCCCGCGGTCGAACTCCTTCGTCCAGGTGCCGATGAGGACCGTCGCCACCGCGTTGCCCGCGAAGTTCGTCAGGGCCCGGGCCTCGCTCATGAAGCGGTCGATGCCCACGATCAGCCCGACGCCGTCGACGAGTTCCGGCCGGTGCGTCTGCAGGCCGCCCGCCAGCGTCGCGAGGCCGGCCCCGGTGACCCCGGCCGCGCCCTTCGAAGCCACGATCATGAACAGCAGCAGGGAGATCTGCTCGCCCAGGGCGAGCGGCTTGCCCATCGCCTCCGCGATGAACAGCGAGGACATCGTCAGGTAGATCGCGGTCCCGTCCAGGTTGAACGAGTAGCCCGTCGGCACCGTGATGCCGACGACCGGCTTGGCCACGCCCAGGTGTTCCATCTTCGCGATCAGCCGCGGCAGCGCCGACTCCGAGGAGGAGGTCGACAGGATCAGCAGGAACTCCCGGCCCAGATAGCGCAGCAGCGAGAAGACGCTGATCCCCGCGCACACCCGCAGCAGGGTCCCCAGGACGACGAACACGAACAGCAGGCAGGTCGTGTAGAAGCCGATCATGATGACGGCCAGGGACTTCAGGGCGTCGATGCCGGTCGCACCGACCACCGCCGCGATGGCCCCGAACGCGCCCACCGGCGCCGCCCACATGATCATCGCGAGGACCCGGAACACCAGTGTCTGCACGTGTCCGATCCCGCGCAGCAGCGGCTCGCCCGCCGCGCCCATCGCCTGGATCGCGAACCCGCACAGCAGCGCCACGAGCAGGGTCTGCAGCACCTGTCCGCCGGTGAAGGCGGACACCAGGGTGGTCGGGATGATCCCCAGCAGGAAGTCCGGTGTGCTCTGCGCGGCGCCCGCCTTGGCCTGGGCCTCACCTGCGTGGCGCGCCGCCTCCGTGAGGTGCAGGCCGCTGCCGGGCTCCAGCAGGTTCCCCACGAGCAGGCCGATCGCCAGCGCCACCGTGGACATGATCATGAAGTAGCCGAGGGCGAGACCGCCCACCGCACCCACCTTGGCGGCCTTGCGCACCGACCCGATGCCCAGCACGATCGTGCAGAAGATCACGGGCGAGATCATCATCTTGATGAGGTTCACGAAGCCGGTGCCCAGCGGCTTGAGCTCCACGGCCGCGCCGGGCGCGGCGAAGCCGACGGCGATGCCGAGCAGCACCGCGGCGATCACCGCGATGTAGAGATAGTGGGTCTTGTCGGCTCTGGCGGCCACGTCGCCTCCTGGTGGTGATTGCGTTCCGGGAGACCATCGCCCACCGCTGTGACCCCGGTCACCCTTGCGTTCATTGAGTTCACGGCGGAAGGCAGACTGAGCGGCATGTTCCGCTTCCTCCGGCCGCCGCGCAGCCTCGCCGGCCAGCTGTTCGCCATGCAGGTGCTGCTGGTCGCCGTCGTCGTCGCCGGCTGCGCTGTCTTCGCGTACGCCTCGGCCCGCGGCCAGGCGGAGGAGGCGGCCCGGCGCCAGGCGGGGTCCGTGGCCCGCGCCGTCGCCGACTCCCCGTCCGTCATCGGGGCCGTACGCGCCGCCGGCCCGGCCGGCAGCCCCTCGTCCGCGCTCCAGCCCTACGCCGAGCGGGTCCGGGTCGACTCCGGGGTGGACTTCGTGACGATCATGGCCCCGGACGGGCGGCGCTGGACCCACCCCGACCCGCGGCGCATCGGCGAACCCTTCATGGGCAACACCGCCCGGGCCCTGCGCGGCGAGACCTTCAGCGAGACCTACACCGGCACCCTCGGACCCTCGATCCGGGTGGTCACCCCGCTCCTGGACCAGGGCCGGATCGTCGGCATGGTCAGCGCCGGCATCACCGTCCGCGCGATCAGCGCCCGGCTCGCCGAGCAGCTCACCGCCCTCGCCTGGGTCGCGGCCGGGGCCCTGGCCCTCGGCGGCGTCGGCACGTACGTCGTCAACGCACGGCTGCGGCGGCACACCCACGGCATGAACGCGGCCGAGCTCAGCCGGATGTACGACTACCACCAGGCGGCCCTCCACGGGGTCCGCGAGGGGCTGCTCCTGCTCGACGGACAGCGCAGGATCACCCTGGTCAACGACGCCGGACGGGAACTGCTCGGGGTCCACGGGGAGATCAGGGGCACCGGGGTCGCCGACCTCGGGCTGCCCGCACCGCTCACCGGCGCCCTGCTGGCCGACCGGCCCCGGGTCGACGAGGTCCACCTGACCGCCGACCGGGTCCTGGTGGTCAACAGCGCACCGGTGGCGGGCGGCGGCCGCCGCGGCACCGTCGTGACCCTGCGCGACCACACCGAACTCCAGTCGCTGACCGGCGAGCTGGACCAGGAGCGCGGGTTCACCCGGGCGCTGCGCTCCCAGGCCCACGAGGCCGCGAACCGGCTGCACACCGTGGTCTCCCTCATCGAGCTCGGCCGGGCGGACGAGGCCGTGGAATTCGCCACCGCCGAACTGGAGCTGGCCCAGGCGCTCACCGACGAGGTGGTCACCGCCGTGGGGGAACCGGTCCTGGTGGCCCTGCTGCTCGGAAAGGCCGCCCAGGCCCACGAGCGGGGCGTCCAGCTGGTGGTCACTCCCGACAGCCGGGCCGCCGTCGGGCGGACCGCCGCGCTCCCGGCCCGGGACCTCGTCACCGTCCTCGGCAACCTCCTGGACAACGCGGTCGACGCCGTGACGGGGGTGCCGGGCGCCAGGATCGCCGTCACGGTCCGGCCCGACGAGGACGGGCTGCTGCTGCGCGTCACCGACAACGGCCCCGGTCTGCCCGAGGGCGCTGCGGCCGACGTGTTCCGGCGCGGCTGGTCGGGCAAGGGTGAAGGGCGCGGCCTCGGCCTCGCCCTGGTCCGGCAGGTGGCCCACCGGCACGGAGGCAGCGCGGAGGCCGCCGAAGTGCCGGGCGGAGGCGCTCAGTTCACCGTACGACTGCCCACGGGAAGGGAGCCGAAGGCGTGAGCGGGCCGCGCGGGCACGGAGCGGGCGGCCCGGAGGCCGCCGAGGTACGGGTGCTGGTGGTCGAGGACGATCCGGTCGCCGCCGACGCGCACGCCCTGTACGTGGGTCGGGTGCCCGGTTTCACGGCCGTGGGCGCCGTCCACTCCCTCGCGGAGGCCACCCGGGTCCTGGAGCGGACCCCGGTCGACCTGCTGCTGCTAGACCTCGGCCTGCCCGACGGCCACGGGTTGCGCTTCGCGCGCCGGCTCCGGGCCTCCGGGCATCCCGTCGACGTGATCGTCGTGACCTCGGCGCGGGACCTGGCCGTGGTCCGCGAGAGCGTCTCGCTCGGCGTCGTCCAGTACGTACTGAAACCCTTCGCCTTCCCCACGCTGCGCGAACGGCTGCTGCGCTACGCCGAGTTCCGCGCGACGGCCGGGGAGGCGGCCGGTCAGGACGACGTGGACCGGGCCCTGGCCGCCCTGCGTGCCCCGAGCCCCGCCGAGCTGCCCAAAGGCCTCAGCGCGCCGACCCTGGAGCGGGTCGCCGCGCTGCTGCGGGCGGCGCCCGAGGGTCTGACCGCCGCCGGGGCGGCCGAGGCGGCCGGGACCTCGCGGATCACCGCCCGGCGCTATCTGGAGTACCTGGTGGACACCGGACGCGCGGACCGCACCCCCCGCTACGGCCAGGTCGGCCGCCCCGAACTGCACTACCGCTGGCTGGCGGCGGCCGCTGCCGGCTCGGTGTCGAAGGTGTAGAACTTCCGGTGGTCGAGCATGTCGGCCGGGGTCACGTCGTTCCAGGGCCGCATGGTGTCGTGCAGGTCCACGACGTTCGCGGTGCCGGCGGCGGGCAGGTAGGGCGACTGCGGGTGCCGGGCCTGCCACTCGGCCCACAGCTTGTCGACGTAGGCGTGGTGCATCCAGAACACCGGGTCGTTGGGGGAGACCCCGGTGGCCATCTGGCCGCCGACCCAGACGTGCACCCGGTTGTGCAGGTTGGCGCCGCGCCAGCCCTCCAGGTGGTTGCGGAAGCCGTTCGAAGAGCTGTTCCAGGGCGCCGCGTCGTAGACCGGCATGTTCAGCACGGCGTCGACCTCGGCCTTGGTGGGCAGCTCGGCCGCGCCGGTGCCGAGGGCGCGCCGCAGGTAGCCGCGTCCGTCCACGCGTACGGCTATGTTCCACTTGCCGGCGGCGTACGCGAACGGCCCGTCGAGGACCTGCCCGTCCCGGGCGCGTCCGGTGCCGCCGAGGAAGTCCGCGGCCCAGAGGGAGGAGCGGGTGGTGCGGTCGACCGTCCAGTCCCAGTACGGAAGCGAAACCTTCGCATCCACTTTCTGCAGCTGCGCCTCGAATTCGAGCAGAAACCGGCGGTGCCAGGGCAGGAAGGAGGGGGAGCGGTGGCCGACCCGGTCGCCGGCGTCGGTGTCCGCCATGATGAAGCCGTTGTGGGTGGTGACGAACCGGTCGTAGACGCCGGTGCGCTTGAGTTCGAGCAGTGCGTTGGTGAAGGCGCGCTTCTCCTCGGGGGTGAGCGCGGCCTGGTTCTTGCGGACGGTCATGCCGTGCCTCCCGCGGGCGCGAGCGGGAGGAGCGCGGCGCCCTGGAGCTCGCGTACGGCGGCGCGGGCGAGGGACGCGGGGTCGGAGAACGTCTCGTAGTGGTTGACCACGCTGATCCAGGTGCCGTCGGCGTTGCGCATCACGTGCAGTTCGCGGCCGTCTATCCGTACGGTCGGCAGGCCGGGGGAGTGGTGGCCGCCGTGGTGGCCGCCCCCGCCCGGGGTGATCTGGATGCGCCGGCCCTGGTAGACCTCGTCGACCGTGCCGGAGGCCGAGGGGGCGCGGGAGTCGGCGGCGGCCGCGTGCGCGGTGACGCCGGCGAGGCCGAGGGCGGTGAGTGCGCCGGCGGTGGTGCCCATGGCCTGCCGGCGAGTGATCTTGTTCATGGCCCGAAGAGGTATCAGCAGCCCCTGAACCCCGAGCCGTTATCCGGACATCTGCGGATAAGTTGCACATAGAACCAGTTGGTCAGATCTTCCCGTCCGAGCCGATTCCAGCGGTCCGGACGGGAAGATCTGTGGGGATCATCTTACTGGACAGTAATTTTTTCTGTCGGGGTGGCGCCCTATGGAGGGGATCACATCGCAGAGTCGGCCGGAACCTGAAGCCGGATTTACCGCTATCCGTCACCTATAGTCCGGATATGCCGCTCCATGAGACGAAGCACGCCCGCACCCGCGACGCCGACACGGACGTGTTCACGTCCGCCCTGAGCAGCCAGGTCCTCCCCAAGTACCGGATGCCCGAGGACCAGTCGTCCTCGCAGGCGGTCTACGAGCTGCTCCACAACGAGCTCCTCCTCGACGGCAACGCAGCCCAGAACCTGGCCACTTTCTGCACCACCTGGTCCGACGACGGCGTCCGCCGCCTCATGGCCGAATGCCTCGACAAGAACATGATCGACAAGGACGAGTACCCGCAGACCGCCGAGATCGAGGCCCGCTGCGTCAACATCCTGGCCGACCTGTGGCACGCGCCGGCGGGCGCCCCGGCCACCGGCTGCTCCACCACCGGCTCCAGCGAGGCCGCCATGCTCGGCGGCCTCGCCCTCAAGTGGCGCTGGCGTGCCCGCCGCCACGCCCAGGGCCTGCCCGCGGACCGGCCCAACCTGGTGTGCGGACCGGTCCAGGTCTGCTGGGAGAAGTTCGCCCGGTACTTCGACGTCGAGCTGCGCCAAGTCCCCCTGGAGGAGGGCGCCACCGGCCTGCGCCCCCACCAACTCGGCAGCCACGTCGACGAGAACACCATCGGCGTCGTCGCCATCCTCGGTGTCACCTACACCTGCGACTACGAACCCGTCGCCGACCTCGCCGCCGAACTCGACCTGATCCAGAGCGCGCACGGCTGGGACGTCCCGATCCACGTGGACGCGGCCAGCGGCGGCTTCGTCGCCCCCTTCCTCCACCCCGACGTGATGTGGGACTTCCGGCTGCCGCGGGTCGCCTCGATCAACACCTCCGGCCACAAGTACGGGCTCGCCCCGCTCGGCGTCGGCTGGATCGTCTGGCGCACCGCCGACCTGCTGCCGCCCGAACTCGTCTTCCACGTGGACTACCTGGGCGGCGACATGCCGACCTTCGCCCTCAACTTCTCGCGCCCCGGCGGCGAGGTCATCGCCCAGTACTATCTGTTCCTGCGCCTCGGCCGCAGCGGCTACCGGCGCGTCCAGCAGTCCTGCGCCGACACCGCCCGCCACCTGGCCGCCGCCATCGCCGCGATGGGCCCCTTCACCCTCCTGTACGACGGCCAAGGCGCCCTCCCCGCCGTCTGCTACCGGCTCACCGACCCGGCCGCGGCGGGCTTCAGCCTCTACGACCTCTCCGACCGGCTCCGGATGCGCGGCTGGCAGGTGCCCTCGTACCCGCTGCCCGCCGACCGCGCCGACACGGTCGTCCAGCGCGTGCTCGTCCGGCACGGGGTGACCCGCGACCAGATCGCCCTGCTGGCCGCGGACGTGCGCCGGGCCGTGGACCACCTGACGGCCAACCCCCAGCCCCTCCCGGCCACCGCACCCCGCTCGGGCTTCCACCACTAGGGCCGTGTCGTGTGGATCAGGCCGGATCGGCCCGCGGCGCCGCTCGCCCGCCCGATCCGGAAGACACGGCCTACGGCCCGGGCATCCCCATGTCCGTCATCGGGGTCTGTGCCGGTTCCAGGCCGGGCAGGAGCCAGCTCTGGAACGGGGCCAGGACGGCGAGGACCAGGAAGGCGATGCCGACCGCCGTCGAGACGACCGGGCCCAGGCGCCAGAGTTTCTCCACGAAGATCACGACGGCCACCGCCGCCATCGCCGCGATGTTCATGACGCCGAGCGGAACGAGGACGATCATCAGCCCCCAGCAGCAGCCGACGCAGTACAGGCCGTGGTGCAGTCCCACCCGCAGGTCACGGGCCCGGGGGCGGAAGCCCGCGTAGCGGACGAGCTGGCCCATGGGACTGCGGCAGTGGCGCAGGCAGACGTCCTTGAGCGGCCCGAGCTGCTGGAGCCCGGCGAGCAGGAAGGCCGCGGCGCCGATCCAGCGGCCGGCGGTGGGGTGGCGGTCCACCAGGGGCCCGGTCGCGGCGAGGATCCCGTACGTGACCAGGCCGAAGGCCGTCCAGGCCAGCAGGTAGCCGGCCACGAACTGGGCCGTCCGGGCGGCGCGGGCCGGTCCCGTCGACCGGCGGCCGATGGCCCGTGCCCAGGTCAGGGCCACCGGCGCCACGGACGGGAACATCATGGCGGTCATCATGACCAGCCAGAAGACCAGGAAGAGCGCGATGCCCAGGCCCATGGTGCCCGGCTCCGCGCCCATGCCGCGGGCCTGGTCCACGACCAGGACCCAGGCGAGCACCGCGAGGAGCACCATCAGGGACCAGGCCAGGGCCAGCTCCCGTACCGACAGCAGGTTCGCCGGCCGCAGGGGCGGGGGGTAGGCCTTCGGGTCGAGGCGTCGCACGGTTCCAGCACAGCACAGCGCCCGGACAGGGGCACGCGTTACCCGGCACGGGGGACAATGGGGGGACGAGACCTGTGCGACCGGGCGCGTGCCGGTGAGGGCCCACAGGGGCTTCGCCGACCTCGTCCCGCGCTGGGGCACGAGGAGGCGGTCAGATGTCCGAGACGACAGCGGCGGTTCCGAAGTGGCACGTCGCCGGGGACTGGTTCGACACCTGCAAGTGCAACGTGCCGTGCCCGTGCTCCTTCGCGCAGCCGCCCACCTTTGGTGAGTGCGACGGCGTCCTGGCCTGGCACATCCGCGAAGGGCGCTACGGGGACGTGAGGCTCGACGGCCTCAACGTGCTGATGCTCGGGTCGTTCACCGGCAACCTGTGGGACGAGCACACCGACGCCTACGGGGCGGTGTTCCTCGACGAGCGTGCCGACGACGCCCAGCGCGAGGCCCTCATGATGATCTTCGGTGGTCAGGCGGGCAGCTGGCCGGCCGAGATGATGACGATGTTCGGCGCCGAGGTGCGGGGCATGGACTACGCCCCCGTCGAGATCGAGGTCGCGGCCGACCTGTCCGGCTGGCGGGCCACCGTGCCCGGACGGGTCGAGGCGAGTGCCGAGGCGCTCACCGGCACCACGACGCCGGAGGGCGCGCGCTGCCAGTCGACCAACCTGCCGGGATGCGAGACCGGGCCCGGCCAGACCGCGACCTGGGGCCGCTCGACCGCGGACCGGGCCGACGCCTTCGGCTTCCAGTGGAGCCGGGAAGGGCAGTCGAGCAAGCACATCACCTTCGACTGGACCGGCCCGTGACGCGGTGACCCGGTGAGCCCGCGGTCGCGGTGACCCGCGCCCCCGCGACTTCTGTCCTTCGGCGCAGCGTCCCTGTTGTCGGGCCCCGGCTGCGACGACCCCTCAGCTGCGTGCGGCGGCCCGTTCCGCAGCCGGTTGGGGCCCCCTTCCAGGAGCCGAAGCGTCCGGGCAGGGCCGTCCACGGCGTGCCGGTGCGGTGCTGCGGCGGCCTCAGGGCCGGGGGGTGGACCACTGCATGTCGAGGGCGGTCAGGGCCGCCACCCGGTCCTCCGTCAGCAGGCCCGCCCGGGCGCGCTGGTTGGCGATCCACGAACCCAGCCGGAAGTCCTGGCCGCCGACCCGCTCCACGTGCGTGCGCGGCACCCGCAGATGGCCCTCGCGGGCGCGGAACTCCCGGGCCGCCTCCAGGTGCGCCGCCCACTTCTCGGCCTGGCTGCGCCGCGGCGGCGGGAGTTCCGGCCCCGTCGCCGGGGTCACCCCGAGGGTGTGCTCCAGCAGCCAGCGCTGCGCCCAGGTCAGCCGCTCCCAGGCCGACCGCTGGGCCCGTACCCACACCCCCAGGTCCTCACCCTGGACGACCACCTCGCCCCGGACCAGCGGCAGCCGGCCGCCCGCATCCAGGTGGACCCGCGTCAGGTGGAAGGCCCGCTGCCAGGAGATGTCCCACGCCGGACACCACGACGCGTCGACGGCCTCCAGCGCCTCCCGGCGCTCCTGAGACAACGCCCCCGGCCCCACGCGGCGGGCCGCCGCCCGCTGGTTCTTCACCCAGACGCCGACCGGCGCGCCGCGCCAGGTGGCGTCCACCGGGGGCAGCAGGTGCCCGTGCTCGGCCGCCCAGCCGCGGGCCGCCGCCAGACCCTCCTCGAAGGCCACGTCGAAGTGGCTCCACACCATCCCGAGCGCATCCAGCTGCGCGACCCGCTCCCGGCCGAGCGCACCCCGCCGGTGCGTACGCCGCGCGTCCGCGATCCACTGCCCGAGCGGGAACCCGGCCAGAGCCGGCGGCCACGCCGGATCACCGGCCGGCACCTTGAAGCCGTAGGGCACCTTCAGGTCCCCGGCCGCCTCCGCGTAGAGCCGGGCCGCCTCAACCCCCCGCCGCCAGTTCCCGTGCTCGGGATGCAGCACGCGCAGCCGGATGAAGGCGGCCAGCAGCGCCGGATCCCGCGGAGTGGAGAAGCTCAGCAGCGACTCGACCGCGGACCGGGACGCCGCGGCCTCCACCGGCTCCGAGGGCCGCCCCGGCACCTGCGGCTGCGCCAGCGCCTCCACCAGCCGGGTGTCGTGGGCCCGCAACGCCTCCAGGAGCCGCGCCAGGTCCCCGTACGCCCGGGAGGTCAGCATCGTCTGCGGGCCCTCGCCCGGCCCCAGCAGGACCGGCACCACCAGTGAGGCGACCTTGCCCTCGCCGGGCCGGATCCGCAGCGCCCGCCCCACCGCCTGTACGAGGTCGGGCATGGACCCCCGCACGTCGGCCCAGAAGACGGAGTCGCACTCCTTGGTGTCCACGCCCTCGCCGAGGACCCGGACGCTCCCGAGGAAGGCCTTCTCCGCTCCCCGGTCCGCGGCGAACGCCTCCAGCACCTGCCGCCGGTGCGCCGCCGAGTGCTGCCCGCACAGCCAGTCCGCCCGGACGGTACGGGGATACCCCGGCCGCCTGCCGCTGCCCGACGCCCTCAGCCGCTCCGCCACCGCCGGCAGTCCGGCAGCGAAGGCCTCGGCCTCCCGGGTCAGGTGATGGAACACCAGAGTCCGCCGGAAGCCCTGTTCGGCCGAGGCCTTCACCAGGGCCGCCTGCAGCGCCGCCAGCCGCGCCCCGCGCACCGCGTCCGAGCGGCCGTCCCGGCCCAGCAGCACGGCCGCCTGGAACGCAGGGTCGGTGACGTCCACGCAGACGACCCGGTACGGGGCGCAGATGCCCCGGTCGATGGCCTCGGCGAGGGTCAGGGTGTGGCAGCGGGCGCCGAACGGGCCCTGCGGGTCGTCCTCCATCGACGCGACGAGCTCGCCCCGCCCCGGCGAAGCCGAGCCCCCGGCGCCGCCCCCCTCGCCCTCCTCGGCGTCCTGCCAGACCCGGGGCGTGGCGGTCATGTAGAGCCGTCGCACGGAGGGGATACGGGCGTTGTCGTGCACCACCGCCCAGGGTTTGCCGAGCCGCCCGGAGGTGCGGTGCGCCTCGTCGACCACGATCAGGTCCCAGCCGGGCAGCCCGGCGAGGTGCGCGCGCTCGATGGTGCCGAGGCCGAGGGAGGCGTACGTGGCGTACACCGTCACCCGTTCCCCGGCACGGCCGCCCCGGGAGGCCAGTTCCGCCGGATCGGTGGTGGTGGGCAGGCCAGCCTCCTCGGGGCGCAGCGAGCACACGGCGAGGGAACGGCCGGTGCGGCCGCCCTCCCGCCAGGCCGTCACCGTCTGGACGAGCAGGTCCAGCGAGGGCACCAGGACCAGCACCCGGGCCGCCCGCAGCTCCTCGGCGGAGCGCACGGCGACGAGGGACTTGCCCGCACCGGTCGCCATGACCACCTGGGTGCGCAGCCCGGCTCCCGGCACCCGGCCGCCGGCGGGCAGCTGCAGGGCCCGCACCACGGCGTCGACCGCCTCCCGCTGGTGCGGACGCAGTTCCATCCTCGGCATGCGCGCCACCCCGCCCACTCTGATCTGCCCGTTCGGCTCCAGGTCCTATCTTGCCCTTTTCTTTGAAGCAACCGTGCAAGCACGCCCGGGGAGGCACGGACAGTCGAAAGCCCGGCGGAGCTACATGCGGGCCCCGAAGTTCTGCGTCCACCAGGGGCCGCCGGGCCCCTGGTGCATGCCCACGCCGATGTCCTTGAAGGAGCAGTTGAGGATGTTGGCCCGGTGGCCGGGGCTCTTCATCCACGCGTCCATCACGGAGGCCGCCGTCTGCTGGCCCTTCGCGATGTTCTCCCCGTACGTGGACCAGCGGTATCCGGCGGCGGTCGTCCGCTTGCCCGGGTCGGCGCCGTCGGGGTTGGTGTGGGAGAAGAAGTCCCGGTTCGCCATGTCGTCGGAGTGCCCCTGGGCGGCGGAGCGCAGCTGCGGGTCCTCCTTGAGGGGGCCACAGCCGGCCGCGGCGCGCTCGTCGTTGACCAGGGCGATGACCTGGCCCGCGATCCCCTGCGGGGCGGGTGCCGGAGCGGGCGCGGAAGTGCGCGGCGAGGCCGTCTTCGAGGGGGTCGGCGTCGGACTCGGGCTGGGGCTCTCGGCGGACGGGCTCGGGGAGGCCGACGCCGACGGGGAGGGCGAGGGGGACGGCGGGGCGGAGTCCGAGGGCGAGGCGCTCGCGGACTCGGGCGCCGACAGCGCGGCCAGCGGGGAGGGCGCGGCGCCCTCCGCCTCGGTATCGGCCGAACCGGGGAAACCGCCCAGGTAGGCGAGCCCGCCACCCGCGACGCAGGCGGCGATCACCGCACCGCCGATGGCCCGCCGGCGGCTGCGGCGGCGCTTGCGCAGTACGCTGCGGCCGCCGCCGGGGGTGCCGGCCGCGGCGCCGCCCTGTGCTGAGACGGTCGGGGTGAGCTGCGTCGCGTGGTCCGCGGACTGGCCGGGTATCGGAGAGCCGGAGCTCGGGCCCGCGGCCGTGCCGGGTATCGGGGCCGTGTCCCCGCCGCCGTCGAACCCGTACGCGCCCGCGCCACCGTCGAATCCGTACGCCCCTGCGCCGCCGTCGGGCCCGTATGCAGCCGCCGCGCCGCCGTCGGTCCCGTACGCCGCGCCCGCGGGGACGAAACCGCCCGCCGCCGCCGACCGTACGCCTGCCAGCAGCGCCGCCGACACCGGCACCAGGGCGAGGCCGGCGAGCAGTCCCTCCGCCGGGAGCAGGCCGTTCCACAGGCCCGCGCAGCGCAGGCACTCCCGCGCGTGCCGGGCTATTCGCTTGCGCCACAGCGTCGACGCCACCCCGTCCCAGCCGGCCGTCACCGTCCTCAGCGCCTCGCACGGCGGCTGGGCCTCCAGCGCCCGCTCCACCACCCGGGCGGACTCCAGCTGCGCCTTCATCCGCTGCACCCGCACCGCCGTGTGCTGCGGGGAGAGTTCGAGGGCCGAGGCCATCTCGGCGCGGGTCAGCTCACCGGCGCACTCCAGCCACCACAGCGACAGCAGCGCCCGGTCCTCGGGCTCCAGCCAGCGGGTGGCGCGGGCGGTTTCCCGCCGCTGGCCCTCCAACTGGAGCCGTACGACGGTCAGGTCCACGAAGTCGGCGCCGGGATCGGCCAGCTCCCAGGCGGCTTCCAGGCCGCTCTCACCGGGGGCGCTGTGCCGGGCCTGCCAGTGCGCACGCACCCGGTTCATGGCGATCGCGACCAGCCAGGACCGGAAGCTCTCGTCCGAGCGCAGGCCGCCCAGCCCGTCGAGCGCGCGGAGCATCGTGTCCTGCACCACGTCGTCCACGTCGCAGGACCCGTTCAGGGCCCGCCCGACGATGTTGTAGACGAGCGGCAGATAGGTGCCGACGAGCTCGTCCTGCGCGCGGGGATCGCCCGCGCGGGCCGCTGCCACCAGCGCTGCCGTGTGCTCAGTAGTCATGTGATGTTCCCTGTCCGTACCGGCCGTCGATGATGCCCAATACCTGGGAGACCGTCGAGCGCGGCCCTGATAACACTTATCGCGGAAATCCGGAGGACGAGTTCGCGGCCGGTGCGCAACGGGGCCGTACGGACGCGTCCACCCGGGTGGTGCCGCCTCGGCGCCGCAAGCATCGCATCCGCCCGGACAGCGCCGTCCGGCGCCCTCCGGGGCCGCTGCAGGAGGGAGCAGGAGCCTGCGCTGCCGCGCGGACCCCAGGGCCTACGACTCGGCCCCGCGCGCGGGATCGAGTCGGGCGAGCGCGGTGGCGCGGACACCGCCGACCGGGTGTCCCGGAGCGACGGGAACAGCAGGGCACGCCGACGGAGCGGACGGCACCTCGGCCGCGGCCCGCCGCGGCTGGACGCCCGGTCAGTCGTGGTCCGGGGAGTCGTACGCGAGGGGCTCCGTGACCCAGCCCGCGGCGAGCACGAGCCGGGAGGTGCGGTGCACGGCGAGGAAGCCGAACGGGCGGTGGAATCGGACGCAGACCCGCCGTGTGCGGTACGGCAGGCAGGGCACACCAGCCGCGGCGAAAGCGACTGCGTTCACCGCGGCGGCTTCGAAGCCCTCCGCGTGGAAGCGGGCCAGCGCCGATTGCCGGGCCGAGCCCAGGGTCAGGGGCACGGAGCTGATCCCCGGGAAGTGGTCCCCGTCCGGGGCGGAGGCGGCGCGCAGGCCGAACAGCCGCGCATGCCGGAGGAGATCGTGCTCGCCGCGTACGTCGAACGCCACCGTCCGGACGTCGAGGCGGGGTTCGCGGGTGGCCGACGGGACGGTCTGGACGGTCAGTCCCGGGCCCGGCTCCCCCTCGGGAAGCCGGCTTGCGCCCGTCGCGGTGATCTGCCGGGTGACGGCCGAGATCCCCGCGGTGAGGACGTCGCCCGGAGCTGCGGCCGGCTCGCCCAGCACGAGCCGGACATCGACCCCGCCGTCCCCGACCACCTCCAGCAGGGTCACCGGCCCGGCTGCTCCCTGCGCCACGCCGACCCGGTCCAGGAGCGAGGTGCTGCGGCTCAGCCCGAGCACCGTCCGCCCGGCCCACGGCCCTCCGTCCACCTCGTCCGGCTGGGCCCAGAAGGGTCCGGCTGGGCCCAGAAGGGCTGGATCCACTTCAGCCGGAGCGCGAGCGCCGAGGCCAGGACCAGCTGGACGGCAGCGGGCCCGGAGGGCAGCGCGACCCGCATCCGCTCGATCAGGCCGCCGGTCCGCTCCGCCGCCCACGCGTCCAGCGCCTCGCGGTCGGTGTCCGCCTGCCCGGTCAGCACCCCGCGCGCGCCCGCCGGCAGGGCGTCAGTCCAGCTTGCACACAGCGGGAGATCCGCGCGCGCCCACAGTCCCGTGGCCGCCTGCATGCCCGGTATGCCGGCCAGCCCGGTCAGCAGTTCGCGGGCCGTCTCCGCGGCGGAGTCGGCGGATGTGCCGAGGGCCTCGGCGAGTTCGGTGCGGGCGGGACCGGCCGCACCGTCGGCGAGGAGGGCGAGCAGGGGCCAGACCCCGGCAGCGGTGAGGGCGGTGCCGTGTTCGCGGCCGACCGCATGCCCGGCCCACCGGGCGGTGAGCCGGTTGACCGCCCGTACCGTCGTGTTCTTCATGGCGCGGAGCGTACGGGACCGGGCGTGACGTCGAGCCGCTCGGGACCGCGGTCAACTGTCCACCGTCCCCTACCTCCTGTCTCGGACCGTGGACGCCATCGCACTGGCCGCAGCGGCCCCCACCGCGGCTCGGCGCGGCCCTGACCAGCGGAAACGGGGCGCTCACCGAGGCCGTCGGCCTCCGGCGCCCCCGTGCGGGCAGAAGTTCACTCCACTTGATCCACAAAACAAGTGGATCTCGGGGCCGCGCCATGACATGGTTGGTCTCACCGAAGGGGTGTAGCTCAGCTGGTCAGAGCGCTGGTCTCCAAAACCAGATGCCGCAGGTTCAAATCCTGCCGCCCCTGCAAACAAGAGCAGTACGAACACCCCGAACGCCCGGGCGAGAGTCGACTCCCGCCCGGGCGTTCGGCGTTTGGTCCCCGAAGGGCGCGGCCGTCGGCTGCTCCGCGGTGACGGCGGTGTCCGTTTCAGCGGGCCCGGGCGAGGAAGAGGTCAGCCCGTACCGGAACGCACGCAGGTCGGTGAAGGCGCCCGCTGCTCGACGGCCGCGTCGTAGAGTTCGGCCACCTCCCCGAACACCTGGGCACGTGCCATGTCGACCTGGCCCGGCGCGGTCGTGCGCCTTCCCCCGGCCGGGCCGGCTTCCGTCACTGGCCCACCCTTCCGTCGACGCACTCGCGCAGCAGGTCGGCGTGTCCGCAGTGGCGGGCGTACTCGTCGATCCTGTGCACCATCAGCTCCCGGATCGCGATCCGCTCCCCGCCCACCCGCTCCCCCAGGTCCGGGTGCCCGGCCAGTGCGGCGTCGGTGGCGAGCTGCTCGCGTTCCAGATCGGCGTACGCGGCGTCGACCACGGCCTGTTCGGCGACCGCTCCGGCGAAGTCCGCGTCCTTCTCGCCGTACAGCGTCGGCAACGGGTCGCCTTCGGTGATCCAGTTGCGCCAGTCGCGTTCCACCTCGGCGAGGTGCCGGAGCAGGCCGAGCAGCGACATCGTCGACGGCGGAACCGACCGCCGGGCCAACTGCTCCGGATCCAGGTCCTCGCACTTCATCCGCAAGGTGATGCGGTAGTTCGTCAGGAAGTCCAGCAGGGTCGCCCGTTCCCCGTCCGGACTGTCCTCGTTGTTGCGCGGATCGTCGGCAGGATCGGCCCACATGTCGGGGTAGACGGTCGCCCGGGTCCATCGCGCGGGTTCATCGCTCATGCGTTGCATGGTGGTCTGCGCCAGCCCGGGTCCGCTACCGAGTTCTCACGGGCCCCGGGTGCCCGCGGGGGAGGCGTGCGTACGCCGTCGGGCCCTCCCCCGGCGGGGAGCGGGCCCGACGGCGCGTGCCTCAGCCGGCGTTCTCCGTGTACCCGTACGGACGGGTGATGATCTCCATCCCGTGTCCCGACGGGTCCCGGAAGTACAGTCCGCGGCCGCCGTCGTTGTGGTTGATCTCGCCCGGGTGCTTCATGTACGGGTCGGCGAAGTACGGGATCCCCGCCGATCGGATCTTCTCGAACGACACGTCGAACTCCTCCTCGGAGACGAGGAACGCGTAGTGCTGCACCGCGATGGACCCGGCCGGTGCGGTCGCGAAGTCCAGGGTGACGTCATTGCCGGTGGACACCGGGATGAAGGGGCCCCACTCGGCCCCGACCTCCAGGCCGAGGATGTGCGCCAGGAATTCGGCGGACTCCCGCTTGTCGAGGGAGTGGACGATCGTGTGGTTGAGCTGGACTGACATGGGTGAATGCCTCCGCAAGGCACCTCACGGGCACCTCCATGCCTCACCCGGCCGGTGACCGGCACGCGATGCCGTGATCACGATCCTAGGCGCCCGTTCCGGGAGGAGTCCACCGTGTTCCGGCCATCCGGCACCGGTCGGGCGCCGCCGTCACGAACCCCCGTACACCGCCTTGACGTTGTCCTGCGCGGGATGCGTCCGACCCGCCGGACCTGCCGCGAAGACCCGCAGCATGTTCTCCGTCACGCGCGTGGTGAGCGCTCCCGACCGCGCGTCCAGCCCGTGGTTGGCCCCGCTGCGGCCGTCGCCGGTGGCGTCCAGGGCCTCCACCCACCGCATCGTCCCGGTGGCGAACACGCCCGCGCCGCTCGGCGCCGTGTAGTACGCCGTGTCCTGGTGGCTCGGCCGGCCTTCGCACACCACGGGGGAGTGGGCCAGGATCTCGATCGGCCGGGGCGTCGGGAAACCGGTGTTGACCTTGTCGTACTCCACCCCCACCAGGTGCGGGAACTGGTCGCCGGCCTTCACTCCGGTCCCTTCGAACAGCCAGTGCCCCGGATGCGTCACCACGTAGGGGGCGTCCACCGGGTACCCGTCGTAGATCACGCCGAGCAGCGAGCTCTCGGGGTCGGCCCCGGGGGCCGAGCGGAAGTCGACGGTGGCCGGCCCGCCCCGTTTGAACCCCGGGTCCTGGTCGTAGGAGGACTTGTAGCAGACCACGGTGCGGTCCGGCCCGAGGTCGGAGGACTCCAGGCGGATCCTGCGGAAGCAGCAGTTGGCGCCGAGGATCGCGAGGTTGGTCCCGGCGTCCCGGGCCGCCGTGAAGTGGGCCCGCTGCTCGGGCGACCAGTACTCGTCGTGGCCGAGGGACAGCACCGCGGCGGCCCCTTCCAGCAGCCGCTTCTCGCGCGCCACGTCGGTGGTCGTCGCGTAGGCCAGCGGTATGCCGAGCCGTTCGGCGAGCGCCAGCAGCGGCGCCTCGTACACCAGGAACAGCCCCGCGCCGTCGTCGTACTCGTACGGCCGGTCGAAGGTCACGGCGAGGGACCGCGAGGCGTAGCCGCCGCTCGGGCCGTCGTAGCTGCCGTAACCGCCCCACCGGTTGTACGCCTGCCAGGTCGCCACCGCGTTCACCACGACCGTGCGTCCCGCCGTGGCCGCCGACCGGACGGTGACGGGCACGAACCGCTGCCCCTCGCCGCCCTGCGCGTCGAGCCGCAGCAGGTAGCAGCCCTCCGGCCAGCCCTTGGTGTCGATCGTGGCCGTACGGGGCCACCGGGTGCGGACCATGCGCGTCGCCGGGTCCACGGTGTGCTCGGGCTGCCGGACGCCGGGCAGCGCCTCGGAGCGCCACACCAGCCGGGCGCGGGCGCCGCCGTACCAGCCCATCCGGTAGGCGGAGACCGTGAACCGGGGCGCGGTGGTGGACACGTGCAGCCCGAACGGCTCGCCGGGCAGGACGCTGACCCGGTCGGCGAAGCCCTCGATGGCCCGCGCGGGCCCGGCCTTGGTGACGTGCCAGTCGGCGTTCCCGGGACGGGCGTTCTCGGCCTTGACGTCGAAGGCGCCCGGCCCGGTCGTCTTCCCTGCGGAGCCACTGGGGGCGGGGCCCTTCCCGGCTCCCCCCAGATCCGCCCGGCCGGCCCCGCCCGGGCGCGCGCAGCCGCCCACGGCTCCCAGCCCGGCTGCGGTGGCCGCCCCCGTCGCGATGGCGAGGAAGCGCCGCCTGCCCGCCCCTTCGCCGTCCCCGGCTATGTGCTCCTGATCCATGGAGGGCACGTTATGTCACCCTTCAGGCCCCCTCGCTGCCGGGTTCGGGCAGGCCGTCCCACCGGCTCCGCCGGACCGGTGCACGGCGGGGCGCGCCGGCGCCCGCGCCGTGCGGCGGACCCCGCCTAGCGGTCCTGGGAGAGGCGGACCAGTTCGGCGAAGGGGCCGCCCCGGCGGACGAGTTCCTCGTAGGTGCCCTGTTCGGCGATCCGGCCGGCGTCGAGGACGATGACGCGGTCGGCCAGGCGGCAGTTCTCCATGCGGTGGGTGACGATCACCGTGATGCGGTCGTCCTTCATGGCGCGCAGCCCGGAGAAGACCATGTGCTCGCCGCGCGGGTCCATGGCGGACGTCGGCTCGTCCATGACCAGCAGGCCGGGCTTGCGGTGGAAGGCCCGCGCGCAGGCGATCCGCTGCCACTGGCCGCCGGAGGGCTCGTGGCCGCCCCACAGGGAGCGGGCCAGCAGCGTGTCCAGGCCCTGCGGGAAGGCGGCGACGGCGTCCTTCAGGCCGACGGCGGCGAGGGCGTCCCAGACGGCGTCCTCGCCGCGGGGGTCGGACTGCCCGAGCGTGACGTTCTCGCGGGCCGAGAAGGGCCACCACCCGTAGGACTGGGTGACCAGGCCGACGTGCCGCCACGCGGAGCGCTGGTCGGCGTCGGAGGTCGGCACGCCGTCCCAGGTGACCGTGCCGGTGGTGGGAGTGGTGAGGCTGGTCAGGAGGCGGATGAAGGTGGACTTGCCCGCGCCGTTCTCGCCGACGAGGGCGACGACCTCGCCGCGGTGGAGGGTGAGGTCGACCGGACCGAGCGCGGGGTCGTCCTTGCCCGGGTAGGTGTACGTGGCCGCCTCAAGGCGGATCTTGCCCGGGGCCTCCAGCTCCTGCGGGCCGCGCGGCCCGGACTGCTCGGCGGCCTGGCGGATGAAGGTGGCGTAGTCGCCGAGGTAGAGGGCGTGCTGGAACATGGCGGCGCCGTACACCACGAGCTGCGACAGCGCGGCGGTGGAGGTGCGCATGGCGACGATGGCGGTGCCGGCGGCGCCGAGTGCCAGGTAACCGCCGATCACGAGGGCGCCGAGACAGGCCCACGTCAGGACGGTGAAGAGGCCGGAGACGACCGCGGCGGTGAGGTGGACGGCCAGGTAGCGGGGAGCGGAGCCCACCATGGTGGAGTCGATGCGTGCGCAGACGGCGGCGTACCAGTGGTGGGCGTACGGGCGCATGCTGTTGCCGCGCAGCTCGTCCGCGAGCTTGGGGGTGGTGAGGTGCCAGCGCATCATGTGGCGGATGTTGCGGGAGGCGATCGTCTCGTTGTGGAGACGGTAGTCGAGGCGGGCGGCGAAGACTGAGCCCAGGCCGCGGGGGATGACCGACAGCAGGAGCAGGGGCAGCAGCACGGGGTGGACGACGGACAGGACCGACGCGACGGCGACCATGTCGATCAGGCCGCCGGTGAGGCCGAGCGCGTCCTGCAGCAGCATCGCGGAGCGGGCGGATCCGGTTTCGGCGGCCTCCGAGCGCTCGGTGAAGTCGGGGGCGTCGTAGGCGGACAGCTCGACGTCCATGTGGGCGTCGACCATCGCCAGGTCGGCGATGGTCGACATACCCGGGTTCAGGCGCCGGGCGGCACTCCCCGAAGCGAGGGAGGCCAGCGCCCCCAGGGCCGCCATCGCCGCTGCGGCGGCGAGCGGCCAGGCGGCGCCCGTGACGCGCTCTTCGACGGTGCCGTCGGCGAGCAGCGGGCCCATGGCCCGGGAGACGGCCGTGAGAGCGGCGGCCGTGCAGATGCCGCCGAGCACCTGGGCGCAGACGAGCCAGACGAACGCGGTCCGGTTCACCGCCCAGGCCAGCCGGGCGGTCTGGGCGAGCGCGGCCGGCACCCGGCGGGCCATGTCGGCCAGCGAGAGCTGCTCCATGGACTTGTTGTGCTGTCCCCAGGTGTACGTGAACTCCGGGGGCGCGGGCAGGACAGCGGCTTTCGGTTCCTCGGCTTGTTTCCGGGCCACGGTGTTCCTCCTCCAACTCGTCGGTGAGGGAAGTCGCTCCGCTCCCTCGGACGACGGCATGGCGAGGAAACCCCAGCCTCCGGGTGCGGAGGCGGGGGGCGGGTGCGCCGGGGGAGCGGAGCAGTGAGTACACAGCAGCCCGGAGGGTGGAGCAGCGCGATCCGGCCGACCTGGCGGGGGTGGGGGCGCCGGTGTGCCGACGGGGCGGGTCGGGGTCCGGCCGCAGCGCGGGGGAGGCGATTGGCCGGAACCGGCCGGTGGCAGGGGCGCCCGCCGGAAACCGCTTGCGGGGGCGGGGTCGGCCCGGCTGCGCCCGCGGGGCGGCCCGGATCCGCTGCGGGTCCGCGGCCTCAGTCCGAAGGCTGCTCGACGACGCTGGTGCCGCTGCCCTCCTGGGACTCCCACGTCCACGTCTCCTCCAGGCGGAGCCGGCCGTCGGGGAGTTCCCTCACCAGCGAGGTGCAGTGCCCGGAGGCGGTGGTGCCGTCGCGTCGGAGCTGGACGTAGCGGAAGTCGAGCCCGTCGCCCGAGCGGGTTCCGACCAGGTGGCCCCTGACCACGTCCCCGCCGGAGTACTCGGCCCAGATCCGGTCCTCCTGCTCGTGGTACACGAACCGGGTCTCCCGGCCGACCTGGCCCGGCGCCTGGTCGGCGACCGGGACGAAGACGAGGCCGTCGAGCGAGCGCGCCATGGATGACTCCTGGGGGAACCGGGCCGGGCCAGGACCGCCCGGCGACACGTACGAGGTGCCTCCTCACCCTAAGCGGCAGGCCCAGGACGGCCGGCGGCCGGTGCCGAAGCCGGTGAACGAGGCGCCGTCAGGGCTCGAACGGGGTGTCGCTCCACCGGAACCGTGCCTCGTCGCCGTCGATGTGCAGCAGGAACTCTGCGACCGGACCGGTCGGAGAGACCAGGGTGAGCCGCCGGGCGATCGAATCGTGGACCTCGTCGAACCGCTCGAAGTCCTCCTGCGCGAGTACGGCGCGGGCCTCGTCGAACCAGGGCTTGAACACCGCGAAAGCCGGCTGCGGGGTGAAACGACCGCTCAACCACGGGAAGTCGAACCCCTCGATCGCGATCTCGCCCACGAGCTCCCGCCCGTCTTCCTGCCCCCACCGTCGTTCCAGCCGCCATACCCGGCCGTCTTCACGTTCCATGCGCCCCGCCCCTTGCGTCTCCGGCACCTGTGGGCCCCTGCGTGGAAGGGCCGGCCGCCCTGGTGAAGCCCAGGTCCTCCGTCAAGGTAGCGCCGGCCGGGCCCCCGCGACGCCCGGGGGCGGGCCGACCGCCCCGCCCGGCGTCCACACCCGCCAGTGACCCGGGCCGCTCCGGTGAGAGAAGCTCTCCCCGTGAAGCGAACGAGCACCCGCCTGGCCGACGGCCGCGAGATCCTCTACTACGACACCGACGACGGAGCGGCCCGCGCCGTCCCCGACACCCGCCCCCTCGAAGCCTGCGCCACCGCCTCCGAGGTGCGCCGCGACCCCCTGCTCGGCGACGCCGTGGTCATCGCCTCCCACCGCCAGGGCCGCACCCACCTGCCGCCGGCCGACGCCTGCCCGCTCTGCCCCTCGACCGAGGGCCGGTCGGGCGAGGTCCCGGCGCCCGACTACGAGGTCGTCGTCTTCGAGAACCGCTTCCCCTCCCTCGCAGGGGACACCGGCCGCTGCGAGGTCATCTGCTTCACTCCCGACCACCGGACCTCCTTCGCCGAGCTCGACGAGGAGCGCGCCGCGCTGGTGCTGGCCGCCTGGACCGACCGCACCGCCGAACTCTCCGCCCGCGCGGGCGTCCGGCAGGTCTACTGCTTCGAGAACCGGGGCGCCGAGATCGGGGTCACCCTCAGCCACCCGCACGGCCAGATCTACGCCTTCCCCTTCGTCACCCCGCGCACCACCCGCATGCTCGCCACCGTCGCCGCCCACCGCGCGGCCACCGGCGGCAACCTCTTCGACGAGGTGCTCGCCGCCGAGCGGGCCGAGGGCACCCGCGTCGTCCTCGAAGCCGAGCACTGGACCGCCTTCGTGCCCTACGCCGCGCGCTGGCCGTACGAGGTGCACCTCTACCCGCACCGCCGGGCGGCCGACCTGACCGCCCTGGACGGCCCGGCCCGCGCCGAGTTCCCCCGCGTCTACCTGGAACTGCTGCGCCGCTTCGACCGGCTCTTCGGGCGGCCCGACCCCACCCCGTACGTCTCCGCCTGGCACCAGGCGCCGACCACGGGCGAGGGCCGGGCCGACTTCGCGCTCCACCTGGAGCTCTTCACCGTCCGCCGCACCGCCGACAAGCTCAAGTACCTGGCGGGGACCGAATCCGGGATGGAGGCCTACATGAACGACGTGCGGCCCGAGGACGCGGCCGCGCGGCTGCGGGAGGTGGCGAGCCGGTGAGCGGGACGGCCCAGGGGTTCAGGGAGCTGTATGGGTACCCGCCCGAAGGGGTCTGGGCGGCGCCCGGCCGGGTCAACCTGATCGGCGAGCACACCGACTACAACGACGGCTTCGCCCTGCCCTTCGCCCTCCCGCAGCGCACCGAGGCGGCCGCCGCCCGGCGCACCGACGGGATGCTCAGGCTCCACTCCGCCGACACCCCGTCCGGCGTGGTGACCCTCGACCCCGCCCGGCTCGACCCCGCGCACCCGCCGAAGGGCTCCGACAGCTGGGCCGCGTACCCGGCCGGCGTCCTGTGGGCCCTGCGGGAGGCCGGCCTTCCGGTCGGCGGCGCCGACCTGCACGTACGGTCCGAGGTGCCGACGGGCGCCGGGCTGTCCTCCTCCGCCGCCCTGGAGGTGGCCACCGCCCTGGCCCTCACCGACCTGTACGGGATCCCGCTCGGCCGCCCCGAACTGGCCGCGCTGGCCCGCCGCGCCGAGAACGCCTACGTCGGCGTGCCGTGCGGGGTGATGGACCAGATGGCCTCGGCGTGCGCCACCGACGGCCACGCCCTCCACCTGGACACCCGCAGTCTCCGGCAGGACCACATTCCCTTCGACTGCGCGGCCGCGGGGCTGCGCCTGCTGGTGATCGACACCCGGGTCAAGCACGACCTGGCCGACGGGGCGTATGCCGAGCGCCGTGCCTCCTGCCACGGGGCGGCCGCCGCCCTGGGCCTGCCCGCGCTGCGCGACCTCCCCTACGGTGAGCTGGAGCAGGCGCTCGCCCGCCTGCCGGACCCCGTCGCCCGCAGCCGGGTCCGGCACGTCGTCACCGAGAACGAACGCGTCGTGCGGGTCGAGGAGTTGCTGCGGGCCGGGCGGCTGCGCGAGACGGGACCGCTGCTGACCGAGGGACACCGCTCGCTCCGCGAGGACTACGCGGTCTCCTGCCCGGAGCTCGACCTCGCGGTGGCCACCGCGAACGCGGCGGGCGCGTACGGGGCGCGGATGACCGGCGGAGGTTTCGGCGGCTCCGCACTGGCCCTCGTCGACGCGGAGGCCGAGCCGGTGGTGACGCGGGCGGTGACGGAGGCCTTCGCCCGCGCGGGGTACGGGCCACCGCGGATCACGGCGGCCGCACCCTCCGCCGGCGCGGCCCGGATCCTGTGAACGGAGGCGGAGCGGTGCCTAGACCGGCGCCCGGTTCATCGTGATCCGGGCGCCCGCCGTGGTCCGGACGAGTGTGGAGGGCACCCCCGGCATGCACCATCTCCCCCTGGGCCGTTCAGGACTCCGGGTCTCCGCCGTCGGTCTCGGCTGCAACAACTTCGGCGGCCGCCTCGACGCCCGGGCCACCCGCGCCGTCGTCGACGCCGCCCTCGACGCGGGGGTCACCCTGTTCGACACCGCCGACATCTACGGCGGTCGCGGCGGCTCCGAGCGGCACCTCGGCCAGGCCCTCAAGGGCCGCCGCGACCAGGTGGTCCTCGCCACCAAGTTCGGTTTCGCGGGCATGGACATGGAGTACGGGCCCGCGGCCGGCTCCCGGGGCGGGCGCGCCTACATCCGGCGCGCCGTGGAGGAGTCCCTGCGCCGCCTGGACACCGATCACATCGACCTCTACCAGCTGCACAGCCCCGATCCCGCCACCCCGGTGGCCGAGACCCTGGCCGCGCTCACCGAGCTCGTCGCCGAGGGCAAGGTCCGCTACATCGGGCACTCCAACTTCAGCGCCTGGCAGCTCGCCGAGGCCGCGCACGTCGCCCGGGAGACCGGCGCCGCCCCCTTCGTCTCGGCCCAGAACGAATGGTCGCTGCTGGAGCGCTCGGCGGAGGCGGAGCTGCTCCCGGCCGCCCGGCACTACGGGGTCGGCGTGCTGCCGTACTTCCCCCTCGCCAACGGCCTGCTGACCGGCAAGATCCGCCGGGGAGCGCCGGTCCCGCCCGGCTCCCGCCTCGAAGGACGCCCCGCGTACCTCACCGAGGAGCGGCTCGACACCGTCGAAGCGCTGGCCGCCCTCGCCGGCCGGCACGGCCGCACCGTCCTCGAACTCGCCATCGGCTGGCTCCTGGCCCAGCCCGGGTGCGCCTCGGTGATCGCGGGCGCCACCTCCGCCGAGCAGGTACGGGCCAACGCCGCCGTCGCCGGCCGGCCGCTGGAGCCGGAACTGCTGGCGGAGATCGACGTGATCGCGCAGGCGCGGGGCTGAGCGCTCGGCGGGGCCGGGTGCGCGTCCGAGCTGAACGCCCCTCGGAGCTGAACGCTCAGGCGGGCGAACCCGTGAGGACCTCCACCTTGCCCGTGTCCAGCGAGTAGTAGGCACCGACGACGGCCAGGGCGCCCTTCTTCACGAGGGGCCCCAGGTCGGCATTGGCCCGCAGATCGTCCGCGGTCACCTTGACCTGGTGGTGGATCATGGTGTCGACGGGGTCGGCGCCCGGGTTCTCGGCCGTCAGCTCGTAGGCGGGCACCAGCGCCTTTGCGATGGCCTGCAGGTTGCCGGGCAACGTCGTGCCGCCCTTCAGCGCCTTGTACGCGGCCTCGATGGCCCCGCAGCGCTGGTGTCCGAGCACCACGACCAGCGGGGTGCCGCCGGTCATGGGCCCGTACTCGACGGAGCCGGTCACCACCGGGCCGACCACCTGCCCGCCCGTGCGCAGGACGTACAGGTCCCCGAGCCCGGTGTCGAAGATGAGCTCGGGCGCCACCCGGGAGTCGATGCACGAGAGCACCACCCCGAAGGGGTCCTGCGCCTCGGCGACCAGTTCCCGCCGCTCGGGATCCCGGTCGGGGTGTTCGAGGTCGCCGCTCACCCAGCGCCCGTTGCCGTCCATCAGCCGGGTGAACGCGGCCCGGGGTGTGGCGGGCCGCGGCGGGGGAGCCGCGGTCGCCACCTTCGCGGTCCTCGGGGACGAACATCCCGAGAGGGCGGCGGCGGTGGCCGCGAGGCCGCCCGTCAGCACGGCCCTGCGGGCCGGAAGTCCTGCTCTGTCCATCGCTGGTGCCCCTCGGTGCCGCGCCGGCGCGTCCGTACGTCGTGACGACCGCGATTGTCCGGCGTGCCCGGGCGATCGGACGGCAGGCGCACGACTAGGGGGACCCCATTGCCACGGACGGCCGACGCCCGGGCCTGCGGCCGGCGGGGCGGGTCAGGACACGATGTCCTTGCGGGAGAAGCCCCGGAACGCGAGTGCGAACAGCACCAGCGCGTACGACACCGACACCGCCGCGCCCTTGACCATCCCGGCCCACTCCAGCTGCGGCTGCAGAGCGTCCGCCCAGGCGAACTGCCAGTGCGCGGGCAGGAACTCCCGCCAGGACCCGAGCGCGGTCACCGCGTCCAGCACGTTGCCGACGATCGTCAGGCCGACCGCCCCGCCCACCGCGCCCAGCGGCGCGTCCGTCCGCGTGGAGAGCCAGAACGCCAGCCCGGCCGTCACCAGCTGCGATACGAAGACGAACGCCACCACCAGCGCGAGCCGCGGCAGGGCCTCCCCGGCCGGAAGCGCGCCGCCGGCCGGGAGTTTCAGCGGCCCCCACCCGTACGCCGCCGTCCCCGCCGCCAGCGCCACCACCGGCAGCAGCACCATCGCCGCCAGGCTGAAGCCGAGCGCCACCACCAGCTTGCTCCACAGCAGCCGCGCCCGGGGCACGGGAGAGGCGAGCAGGTAGCGCAGCGAGGACCAGCTCGCCTCGGAGGCGACCGTGTCCCCGCAGAACAGCGCCACCGGCACCACCAGCAGGAAGCCGGCCGACACGAACAGGCAGGTGGCGGCGAAGTTCGCCCCCGAGGCCGTCGCCGTGTCGATGAGGGTGATCCGGCCGTCCCCGCCGCCCCGGCCGCCGTCCTGGCCGCCGCCCACCGCGAACGCGATGACCATCACGAACGGGAGCGCGGCGAGCACCCCGCCCATGACCAGCGTCCGCCGCCTGCGCCACTGCCGCCGCGCCTCCACGCGCAGCGGCAGGGTGGCGCCGGGCCGGTACCCGGGAGCCGTGTCCAGGGCCGTCATGCCGCACCTCCGATCAGGGTCAGGAACGCGTCCTCCAGCCGCCGGTGCGGCCCCACCGCCGCCACCGGCACCTCCAGCCGCACGAGTTCGGCGATCAGCCCGGCCGGCGTGGCACCGTCCAGCCGTACGAGCAGCCCGTCATCGGCGGCCGCGACGGAGGCGACCCCCTCCAGGGCCGCCACCTTGCCGACGACGCCCTCGTCCACCGGTCCGGCCAGCGACACGAGCAGGGTGTCCCCGCCGCCCGTGATCTCGGCGACCTCGCCGGCCTGCACCAGCCGCCCCCGGTCCATGACCACCAGGTGCGTACAGGACTGTTCCACCTCCGACAGCAGGTGGCTGGAGACGATCACGGTCCGGCCGCCGGCCGCGTACCGGATCATCACGTCCCGCATCTCACGGATCTGCGGCGGGTCCAGACCGTTCGTCGGCTCGTCGAGGATCAGCAGGTCCGGCAGGCCGAGCATGGCCTGCGCGATCGCGAGCCGCTGGCGCATGCCCTGCGAGTACGTGCGCACCGCGCGCTCCAGCGCGTCGCCGAGCCCGGCGATCTCCAGGGCCTCCGCCAGGTGCGCGTCCTCGGCCGGGCGGCCGGTCGCCTGCCAGTAGAGCTCCAGATTGGCCCGGCCCGACAGGTGCGGCAGGAAACCGGCCCCCTCGACGAACGCCCCGACCCGCGACAGCACCGGCGCCCCCGCCCGCACCGGGTGCCCGAACACCCGGATCTCCCCGGCGTCCGGTGAGATCAGCCCCATCAGCATCCGCAGGGTGGTCGTCTTCCCCGCGCCGTTCGGCCCGAGCAGCCCGAGCACCTGCCCCCGTTCCACCCGGAACGAGAGGTCCCGCACCGCGTACCGGTCCTGGGCCCTCGCGTAACGCTTCGTCAGTCCCGTGATCTCCAGCGGTACGCCGGCCAGAGCCGGGTCGGGCTGTGGTCCCCGCCCCCGCGGCCCCGCGTCCTTGCGGCCCGTCCGCCGCAGGCCCAGCAGCGCCGCGGCGAGCGCCGCCGCGCCGAGCGGCAGCCACCAGGTCCACGCGGGCAGCCCCGCGGGGGCCGTCCGCACCCCCTCGGCCACCGGAACGGCGAGCGGGCCCTGTACCGCCACCGTGTAGGTGGCCGGAGCGGCCGGGGTCGCGTAGCCGAGGTCGGTGGCGGCGACGACGAGCCGCAGCCGGTGCCCGGCCTCCACCGCGTGGTCGACGGCGGGCAGCCGCAGCCGCACCGTCGTGCCCTGCCCGGCGTTCTCCACCCGTACCGGGGCGACCAGTTGGCTCGGCAGTACCGCCTGGCGCCCGTCCGGCCCCACGTCGTACACCTTGCCGAACAGGACGGCCGAGCCGTCCGCGGCCGTCGAGCCCACCTTCAGGGTGACGGTCGGGGTCCCCGTGATCCGTACCTCCCCGGTCAGCGGCTCCGACTCGAACCGGGCGTGCTGCCCGGGGAAGTCCAGCGAGAGCCCCGCCCCGAAGGCGGCGAGCTGCCCGCCGATCCCGGGCAGCGAGGACATCGCGGGCGGAGCGCCGCCCGCCGGGTTCGCGAAGCTCTGCTCCCGGCCGGTCAGGGCGAACTCCCGGGGGCCGGCCGTCAGACCGGGATAGGCGTCGCCGCTCGCGCCGCGCAGCCGGACCGCCCCGTCGGTGGAGTCGATGCCGCCGGAGCGCGAGACGCGGAAGGCCGGGCCGGTGCCGGCGCCCTCGTCACCCTTGAGGTAGCGGTCGAACCAGGCCGCAACCCGCCGCTCGATGCGGGCGGACTCGCGCAGGCCGCCGTCGTGGCCGCCCGACGCCCAGTCCACCGAGACCGGGGCGCCGTTCGCCGCGACGGCCTTCGCCATGGCGTCGGCCTGGTCCAGCGGGAAGAGCGAGTCGTCCTGGCCCTGGACGACGAGGGTCGGCACCTTGATCTGCTCCGCCACCGCCGAGGGGCTGCGCCGCTCCAGCAGGGCCCGGGCCTCGGCGTCGGGCTTCCCGGCCGCCGCGACCCGCTCGTACATGGCGCACAGCTCGGGCTGGAAGCGGCCGCAGCCCGGGGCCGCCGGTGCCCGGGGCGGCGCCCCGGCCGACCCGGCGTCCGGCGCCGCCATGGCCGCCGAACCGGTGGTGAAGAAGAGGCCGGACCACAGCTTCTTGAAGACGCCCTGCGGGAAGAGGGAGTCCGCGAGGTTCCAGTACGTGATCTGCGGGGCGATGGCGTCCACCCGCCGGTCGTATCCGGCGGCGAGCAGCGAGGCCGCCCCGCCGTACGAGGCGCCGGCCACCCCGACGCGCGGGTCGCCCTCCGCGTCGAGCCGTACCTCGGGGCGGTCCGCGAGCCAGTCGACGAGCCGGGAGACGTCCTTGACCTCGTACTCCGGGTCGTTCAGCCCGATCTGACCGCCCGAACGGCCGAAGCCGCGCGCCGACCAGGTCAGCACGGCGTACCCGTCCCGGGCCAGCCGCTCCGCCTGTGCGCGGACGTCGTCCTTGCTGCCGCCGAACCCGTGCCCGAGGAGTACGGCGGGACGATTGCGCCCTCCTGCGGAGCCCGAGGTGAAGTACGAGGTGTCGATCCCCGCGCCGGGCATCGGGAGGACCTGGTCCCGGCGGTGCACGGCGGGGCCGTCCGCGGCCCCGGCGGCCGTCCACGTCCCGGCCCCGGCGACCACGGCCAGCGCGGCGGCGCCCGCGAGCAGGCGGGTCCGGTGCCGCCGGGGCGGGCCGGGCTTCGGCAGTCGGAGCAGTCGGAGCTTCATACGGGAACCCTAAACGCCGGGTCCCCGCCTCCTGAGCGCCTCCAGGGGGACCCGGGCACCTCCTCCAGGACTACTCCGGCGGCGCCGCCGTACCGCGCCTGCGGTATCCGCCCGGACCCGTCCCCGGACCCGTCCGCCCGACCTGCGCCCGGCGCCGGGCGGCGGGAGGATGGCGGCATGCTGTTGGCCGAGGTCGCACGCGTGTCCCGGGAGGTCGCCGAGACCTCCGCCCGCTCCCGCAAGACCGCCCTGCTCGCCGAGCTCTTCGCCGCCGCGCCGCCCGACGAGGCCGGGCTCGTGATCGCGTACCTCTCAGGGCGCCTCCCGCAGGGCCGTCCCGGCATCGGCTGGCGCACGCTCAGCCGGGACGTCGAACCCGCCGGGCAGCCCACCCTCGGCGTCCGGGACGTCGACGCGGCGGTGACCGAACTCGCGGCCGTCGCGGGGGCAGGCGCCCAGGCCGCCCGGCAGCGGATCGTGGACGCCCTGTTCGCCGCCGCCACCGCGCCCGAACAGCGGTTCCTGCGCAGCCTGCTCTCGGGGGAGGTACGCCAGGGTGCGCTGGACGCGGTCGCCCTGGAGGCGGTGGCCGCGGCAGCCGGAGTACCCGCCACCGGACTGCGCCGGGCCGTGATGCTGGACGGCTCGCTGCCCCGGGTGGCGGCGGCGGTGCTGGCCCGGGGCGCGGAGGCACTGCGCGGGATCACCCTGCGGGTCGGGCAGCCCGTGCAGCCCATGCTGGCGAACACCGCCCGGTCGGTCGCCGCGGGCCTGGCCGCGCTCGGCCCCTGCGCCGTGGAGGAGAAGCTCGACGGGATCCGGGTCCAGGTGCACCGGGACGGGGACGACGTACGGGTCTACACCCGCTCCCTGGACGAGATCACCGACCGCCTGCCGGAGGTGGCGGAACTGGCGCGGACGTTCGCGGGGGAGCGGTTCATCCTCGACGGCGAGGTGATCGGCCACACGCCGGACGGCCGGCCGGTGCCCTTCCAGGAGATCGCGAGCCGGGTCGGCTCCCGCCTCGACGTCGCCGCCGCCCGGCAGGTCCTGCCTGCCGCCGCGTACTTCTTCGACGTGCTGGCCGTCGGCGAGGGAGCGGTCCTCGACCTGCCCCTGCGCGAACGGTACGCGGAACTCGCCGCGCTCGTGCCGCAGTCCGCGCGGGTCCGCCGGCTGGCGGTCGAGGACCCGGCGGCGCAGGAGGCCGAAGCCGAGGAGTTCCTCGCCGAGAGCCTGCGCCGCGGCCACGAGGGGGTCATGGTCAAGGCGCTCGACTCGGTGTACGCGGCCGGCCGGCGCGGCAGGAACTGGCTCAAGGTCAAACCGGTGCACACCCTGGACCTGGTGGTGCTCGCCGTCGAACGCGGCCACGGCCGGCGCACCGGGCTGCTGTCGAACCTGCACCTCGGAGCGCGCGCCGCGGACGGCACCTTCGCCATGCTCGGCAAGACCTTCAAGGGGCTCACCGACGAGATGCTGCGCTGGCAGACCGAACGGCTGGGGGAGCTCGCGGTGGAGGACGACGGCTTCACCGTGCGGGTGCGGCCCGAACTGGTCGTGGAGATCGCCTACGACGGGCTCCAGCGCTCCCCGCGCTACCCGGCCGGAGTCGCGCTGCGCTTCGCCCGCGTGCTGCGCCACCGCCCGGACAAGAGCGCGGCCGAAGCGGACACGGTGGAGACGGTGCTGGGCCAGGGCGGCGGCCCGTCCGATCCCGGATAGTTTGCCTCAGAGGCAAGATGGGTTGCCTGGCAGGCAAGACTCTGGCTGAATCGGGGTATGACACCCGGTCCTGACCCCGGTCCCGAGGGTCCCGACGCCCCGGCCGAGCCCGACGGCGTCCCCGACGAGCTGCCCGCCGTGGCCCCCCAACTGCGCGAACTGCGCCGCCGCGCCGGACTCACCCTGGAGGCCGCCGCCGCGCGGGCCCGGCTCTCGCCCGCCCACCTGTCCCGTCTGGAGACCGGCCGGCGCCAGCCGTCGCTGCCGCTGCTGCTCGGGCTCGCCCGCACCTACGGTACGACGGTCTCCGAGCTGCTCGGCGAGACCCCCGCCGTCGCCGACCCCGTCGTACGGGCCGGCGGTCCGGGCGCCCGGGAGGCCGGCGGCTGGACGTACTGGCAGGCCGGCGGTTCCGGCCGCGGCATGCAGGCCCTGCGGGTGCACGTGCCCCACGGCCGCCCCCAGGGCGAGCTGGTCCGCGTCCATCCCGGTGAGGAGTGGCTCTACGTGCTCAAGGGGCGGCTGCGGCTGCACCTGGGAGAGAGCGAATACCTGCTGGAGCCCGGGGACAGCGCCCATTTCGACTCACTCACCCCCCACCGGATCGGCGCGGCCACCGCGGCCGGGGCCGACCTGCTGTTCGTCCACACGCTGCTGCAGGCCGGTCTCGCCGGTCTCTGCCTCGGCGGCGGCACCGGCACCGGCACCGGCCCGGCCGCCCGCCCCTGACAGCCAAGGAGTTCTTCCGTGCACATGCAGTCCAAGTTCCCCCGCGGCCTGGTGATCCGGCTGATCGCGTACTTGTTCGTCGGCCACCTCTTCGCCTTCTTCGTGTACCTGCTGTTCGTCCTCGGCGCCCGGAACCAGTGACGCGGGCGGGGGAAGTTTCACCCCGCGGCTCTAGGAACCTGCAGGTCCTGTCGCTACCCTCCGCGCATGATTCCCACGGTTGTCTGGGGTACCGGCAACGTCGGCCGTCTGGCCATCCGTGCCGTAGCCGCCCATCCGGCGCTGGAACTGACCGGCGTCATCGTGCACGATCCGGACAAGGTCGGCCGTGATGCGGGCCGACTCGGCCAACTCGACCACGATGTGGGGGTCCTGGCCACCGACGACGCCGAAGCGGTGCTGAGCGCGCGCCCGCGGGCCGTCGTGTACGCGGCGTCCGGGGACGTCCGCCCCGACGCGGCCCTCGCCGACATCACCCGGGCGGTCCGGGCCGGGGCGGTCGTCGTCAGTCCCGCGCTGTACCCCCTCTACGACCACCGCAACGCCCCGCCGGAGTTCCGCGACCCGGTCGCGGCCGCCGTCGCCGAGGGCGGCGGCTCGCTGTTCGCCTCCGGCGTCGACCCCGGCTGGGGCAACGACGTACTGCCGCTGCTGCTCAGCGGACTGGGCACCACCGTCGACGCCATCCGCTGCCAGGAGATATTCGACTACTCCACCTACGACCAGCCGGACTCGGTCCGCCTCCTCGTCGGCATGGGGCAGCCCATGGAATACGAACCGATGATGCTCCTGCCGTCCGTCCCGTCCATGGTGTGGGGTGGTCAGATCCGGATGATGGCCCGGGCCCTCGGCGCCGAACTCGACGAGATCCGCGAGACGGTGGAGCGCCGCGCGCTCGACACCACCGTGCACACCCGCACCATGGGCGTCTTCGAGGCCGGGACCCAGGGCGCGATCCGCTTCGAGGTGCAGGGCATCGTCGGGGGCGAGCCGCGCATCGTCATCGAGCACGTCACCCGCATCCACGCCTCCTGCGCCCCCGACTGGCCGTCACCGCCCGACGGCGGCGACGGCGCGCACCGCGTGATCATCGAGGGTCGCCCGCACATCGAGGTCACCGTCGAGGCCGTGGACGAGGGCGAGAACCGCTCCGCGGGCGGCAACGCCACCGCGGTCGGCCGGCTCGTCGGCGCCATCGACTGGCTGGCGGAGGCCCCGCCGGGCCTGTACGACGCCCTCGACGTGCCCCTGCGCCCCGCCATCGGCAAACTCGGAAGGAAACCGTCATGAGGATCGACATTCCCGAGGGGCAGCACCCGATCGAGTACGTGTGGGGCGACATGGTCCCCGGGATCGGGATGGCCGCCGCGAACTTCTCGTTGTCCGTCTACGCGCACACCACCCTGGGGCTGCGCGAGTTCGAGGCGGCACGGCTGCGCGTGGCGCAGATCAACGGCTGTGTGTTCTGCCTGGACTGGCGCACGGAGCGGGACGGGGAGAAGGTCGAGGAGGAGTTCTCCGACGCCGTCACCGAGTGGCGCACCACGGACCGCTTCGACGAGCGGACCCGGCTGGCCGCCGAGTACGCGGAGCGCTACACCCTCGACCACCACAACCTCGACGACGCGTTCTGGGACCGGATGACCGCCCACTACAGCCAGTTGGAGATCGTGGAGCTGACGATGAGCATCGGCTCGTGGCTGGCCTTCGGCCGGCTGAACCACGTGCTCGGCCTCGACAGCGTGTGCGTGCTGCCGAGCCACTGAGCGGGATCGCCGGCGACGCTGCGGCAAGGGTTCCGGGGCCGGTCGGTGCGTTCCGACGGCCCCGGCTGCTGTGCGGTTCGCCGCGCCACTGCCACGGCTACAGGTCAGTGGCGATGATCTTCTCGATATTGCGTTCGGCGAGTGCGGTGATGGTGACGAACGGGTTCACGCTGGTGTTCCCGGGGATCAGCGCGCCGTCTATCACGTAGAGGCCGCTGTAGCCGTGCAGGCGGCCGTGGTTGTCGGTGGCCTTGCCGAGGACGGCGCCGCCGAGCGGGTGGTAGGTGAGGTGGTCGCCCCAGATCTTGTTGGTGCCGAAGAGGTCGGTGCGGTAGATCGTGCCCTCCTTCGCGTTGATCTTGTCGAAGATGGTCTTCGCCATGTCGATGGAGGGCTGCTTCCACGCGGTCTGCCAGTTCAGCTCGACGGCGCCCGAGGCCGCGTTGTACGTGAACTCGGCCCGGTGGGGGTTCTTGGTGATGGACAGGTAGAAGGAGGCGTACGTCTCGATGCCGGTCGGGAGCGGTGCCACCTCGGCGAACGCGCCTCCCGCGTCCCAGTTGTCGATGCCGCCGCAGGGGATCGAGGCCTGGACCTTCCCCGTCGGGTCCCACATGTGGTTGGCCCGCCCGCACATGACGTTGCCGTTGTCGCCCCAGCCCTTGCCGATCTCGCCGTTCAGGGCGGGCAGCGCGCCGGTGGCCTTGAGCCGTACGAGCAGCTTGCTGGTGCCGACGCTGCCCGCGGCGAAGAACACCTTGTCCGCGGTCACCGACTTGGTGGCCGTGGTGGTCCCCGAGGTGTCGATCTGGTCGATGACGACCGTGTAGCCGCCCGCCGCCGCGGGCCTGACCGAAGTGACCTTGTGCAGGGGGGAGATGGTGACCCGGCCGGTGGCCCTGGCCTGGGCCAGGTAGGTCTTCTGGAGGGACTTCTTGCCGTGGTTGTTGCCGTAGAGGATCTCTCCGGCCACCGCGGACTTGGGGACCGCTCCGGCCGCCTCCTGCTTCATGTAGTCCCAGTCGTACACGTCGGGGACGAAGACGAACGGGAAGCCGGAGCGCTGCGCGTGCTTGCGGCCGACCCGGGCGAACTGGTAGCAGTCGACGGTGTCGAACCAGGCCGGGTCGACGAGCCCCACGCCGAGCCCGGCGTTGGCGCGCGGATAGTAGGTGGCGTACATCTCCTCGGCGTCCACCGTCGGCAGGACGGCGGCGAAGTTCGCCCGTCTCGGAGTGACGGCCATCCCGCCGTTGACGAGGGAACCGCCGCCGACGCCGCGGCCCTGGTAGACGATGATGCCGCCCATCTCCTCCGCGTCCAGGATCCCGGTGTAGCGCGGGACGTCCTTGTCGATCGGGAAGCCGAGGAAGTTGCTCAGCGGCTGCTTGGTCCTGGTCCGCAGCCAGTACGCCCGCTGGTCCGGGCTGGTGGTGTTGCAGAAGATCTTGCCGTCGGAGCCGGGGGTGTCCCAGGCCATGCCCATCTCGACCATGTGCACGTCCACGCCCGCCTGGGCGAGCCGGAGTGCGGCGACGGATCCGCCGTAGCCGGTGCCGATCACCAGGGCGGGTACGCGCGCGCCGTTCTCGATCGGGCCCGCCGCCGGGGCGGTGGCCGCCCGCGCGGGGCCGGCCGTGACCGTGCCGGCGAGCACGGCGGCCCCGGCAATGGAACTCGTTCTTGCCATGAATCCACGACGGGAGATTCCCTTGGGGCCGTTTTCGTGCAGGGCTTTGTCACTCATGTGACGTTCCTCACTCTCGGCGGAATGGGAACGAGTTCTACTGCTGCCCGCATGTGAAGTCACTACATACGTCTAGGTAACTTCCGGCCGGTCACGTCACAGGAGGACGGCCCTGCGGACGCCGTACCCAACCCAGTACGAGCAGGGACGCGACCGCCGCGAAGGCGCACCACGTGGAGGCGAATTCCAGCCGCCACAGCGCTGAGCAGGCCAATGCCCCGACGGCCAGCACACGGCCGAGGAGCCGCAGGCGCCGGTCGCGGGCGAGCAGCAGCGCGCCCAGGGTGGCGGCCAGGTAGCCCGCGAGCACCAGCGGCGTCCACGGAACATTCACGCCGTAGCCGACGGTGTGACCCCGGATCTCGGCGCTCGCGGTCCCGCTCGCGAGGCGGTGCGCGAGCACCGCCGCGGTGGCGAGACCGACGGCGGCGACGGCCCACAGCCGGCGGGGAGCACCCGGCCCGGAGGCGAGCAGCACCCCGAGCGGCACCCACCCGGCCAGGACCGGCAGGGCGATCACCGCCCAGGCGGTGGTGGCCGCACCCCGACCGCCGCCCCCGTGCCACACGGCGGCCTCCACCAGCTGGTGCACCCCGAGCAGGACCGGCAGGGCCGCGAGCGGCAGATCGCGGGGGCGGCGTACGCGCGCCACGCAGACGACGCCGAGCGCGGTGACGGCCGTACCCGCCACCAGATCGGCCGTGGCGCTCCAGCACATGGCGCTGCTCCGCCGGCCTACCGCGCGCCGGGACCGGGTTCGCCCGGGGGCGCGGCGTCTTCCCCCGCCGCCCCTTGCGGGTGCTCCAAGGGCGGAGCGTTCGTCGCGCAGTACGTGTGGCACTGCGGGTGGCACGCCCCGGGCGCGGGCCGGCGCACCGTGGCCCAGGCCAGGCCGGCGCCGAACACCAGGATTCCGGCGCACCAGACCATGGCCCACCCGAAGGCGTCGTCGAACAGGTCGGCCGAGAGGTACGCGTCGCGGCCCATCCCGGCCAGCAGCGGCAGCGCCGCCACCGCCAGCAGGCCGGCGGCCCGTGCGGCCGCGTTGTTGATGCCGCTCGCCAGCCCCGCCCGCCCCGGGTCCACCGAGGCCAGCACGGTCGCCGTCAGGGGCGCCACCAGCGTCACCAGGCCCATGCCCATCACGGACATGGCCGGCAGGACGTCCCGTACGTACGAGGCCCCCGGGCCGACGCGCAGCGTCAGCAGCATCCCGCCCGCGCACAGCAGCGGCCCCACCGTGAGCGGGATCCGCGGCCCGATCCGTTCCCCGAGGGCGCCGGACCGGGCCGACAGCAGCAGCATCAGGACGGTCGTCGGCAGCAGGGCCGCGCCCGCGGCCAGCGCCGAGTACCCGGAGACCACCTGGAGCTGGAGCACCACGAGGAAGAAGAAGCCGCCGAGCGCCGCGTACACGCACAAGGTGACCAGGTTGACGGCGGTGAACAGGCGGGAGGCGAAGATGGAGGGCGGGATCATCGGATCGGCCCGGCGCCGCTCGACCCGGACGAACACCCCGGCCAGCAGGACACCGCCGACCGCCGCGCACACCACGGGCACGGTGGCGGAGCGGGCCTCGATCAGGGCGTAGGTCAGCAGGGCGAGAGCCGCGGCCCCCAAGGCGGCGCCGGCCACGTCGAACCGCCCGTGGGCCTGCGGGTCGCGGGACTCCGGTACGTGCCGCAGGGCGACGGGCACGCACACCGCGGCCAGCGGCACGTTCAGCAGGAACACCCACCGCCAGCCCGGCCCATCCACCAGCCAGCCGCCGAGGAACGGCCCCACGGCCGCGCCCACGCCGCCGAACCCCGACCACAGGCCGACGGCCCGCGCCCGGTCCTCGGACCGGATCGAGGCCTGGATCAGTGCGAGCGACCCGGGGGTCAGCAGGGCGCCGCCGATGCCCTGCAGGGCCCGTGCGGCGATCAGCACCCCGGAGTTCGGGGCGATCCCGCACAGCAGGGAGCCGGCCGCGAACCACACCACCCCGACCACGAAGACCCTGCGCCGCCCGAACCGGTCCCCGAGCGCCCCGCCGACCAGGATCAGCCCGGCGAGGGTGACCAGATAGGCGTTGACCGTCCACTGGAGCGCGGCCATGTCGGCGCCGAGGTCCCGCCCGATCCGGGGGAGCGCCACGTTGACCACGGTGGAGTCCAGCAGCGCCATGCTCGACCCGAGGACGGTGGTCAGCAGGATCCAGCGCCCCCGGGCCGACGCGAGCGGGACGGCGGGCTCGCCGGGCACGGGACGGGTCATGACTTCAGGCTCGCCCGCCCGGCCCGGAAGGGCCACCCCGGGGCCGGCGCACTACGGCTCATTTGGCCCTCTTGTTGTGCCCATGACGACTCCTTCACCATGACCGCGCACGTCACGCACGTCCTGTCCGCACACCCTGCACATGCCCCGCACCCGGCGTACGAGGAGACCACACGTGGCCGCACGCAACAGACGACGACCCTCCCGCTCCTTACGGCCCTTGCGCGCGGCGCTCGCCGCCCTCACCACGGCCCTGCTGCTGCCGCTCGGCGCGGGTGTGGCGGCGGCCGCGCCGGAGCCCGGCCCCGCCCCCACCGCCGCCGAGCGCAAGATCGAGCCGAAACTCCGAGCCCAGCTCGACGCGTCCGCCAAGGCCGTCTTCTGGGTCTACCTCGACAGCGCCGCCGACCTCGGCGCGGCGGCCCGGCAGCAGACCCGCGCCGCCAAGGCCGAAACGGTCCTGCGGACCAAGAAGGAGCACGCCGCACGCACCCAGGCCGGTCTGATCAAGGCCCTGGACGGGGCGAACGCCGAGTACACCTCGTACTGGATCGTCAACGCCGTCCGCGTCGTCGGCAGCGAGAAGCTCGCCGGCACCCTCGCCCAGCGCCCCGAGGTCTCCCGGATCGACGCCGACGACAAGGTCGAACTCCCCAAGCCCGCCGAGGGCAAGCGGGAGCAGACCGGCGCCGACGCCGTCGAGTGGAACATCGACCGGATCAAGGCCCCCCAGGTATGGGACCAGTTCGGCGTCCGCGGCGAGGGCATCGTCGTCGCCAACATCGACAGCGGCGTCGACTACACCCACCCGGCCGTGAGCCGCCAGTACCGGGGCAGGAACGCCGACGGGTCCTACGACCACAACCACAACTGGTTCGACCCGGCCGGCGTCTGCGCCGCCGCGGCCCCCTGCGACAACAACGACCACGGCACCCACACCATGGGCACGATGGTCGGCGACGACGGCGGCGCCAACAAGACGGGCGTCGCGCCCGGCGCCCGGTGGATCGCCGCCAAGGGCTGCGAGACCAACTCCTGCTCCGAGGCCTCCCTCCTCGCGTCCGGCCAGTGGATCGTCGCCCCCACCGACCTGGCCGGGCAGAACCCGCGCCCCGACCTCGCCCCGCACATCGTGAACAACTCCTGGGGCAGTTCCACCCACGACACCTGGTACCAGCAGGTCGTCGACACCTGGCGCGCCGCCGGGATCTTCCCGGCCTTCTCCAACGGAAACGCCGGCCCCGGCTGCGCCACCAGCGGCTCGCCCGGCGACTACCCGAGCTCCTACAGCTCCGGCGCCTTCGACGTCAACGGCGCCATCGCCTCCTTCTCCTCCCGCGGGGCGGGCCCGGGCGGCATCGTCAAGCCGAATATCGCCGCCCCCGGCGTGAACGTCCGCTCCTCCGTCCCCGGCGGCGGGTACGAGGCCTTCTCCGGCACCTCCATGGCCTCCCCGCACACGGCCGCCACCGTGGCGCTCCTGTGGTCGGCCGCGCCCGCCCTCGAAGGCGACGTCGCGCAGACCGAAGCCCTGCTGGGGGGCACCGCCCAGGACACCGACAACGGCCAGTGCGGCGGCAGCGCCGCCGACAACAACGTCTTCGGCGAGGGCAAGCTCGACGCACTCGCCGCCGTGTCGGGCGCCCCGCGCGGCGCGGTCGGCGCGCTCGGCGGCACGGTCCGCTCCGGCGGAACCCCCGTCGCCGGCGCCCAGGTCACCGCCACCGGACCGATCTCCCGTACGACGACCACCGCGGCCGACGGCAGCTACGCCTTCCGCTCCCTCTCGGTGGGCGCGTACACGCTGACCGCCGCCAAATTCGGCTACGGCCAGGAGACGGCCGCCGCGACGGTGAGCGAGAACGCCACCGCCACCGGCGACTTCACCCTCACCCAGGCCCCCTCCGGAAAGGTGACCGGCACCGTATCCTCCGCCGCCGGACCCGCCGCGGGCGCCACCGTCACCGTCACCGGCACACCCGTGACCGCGACCGCCGACGCGCAGGGCCGCTTCGAGGTCACCCTGCCGCACGGCGCCTACGAAGTACGGGCGGCCCACGCCTCCCGCTGCCTCACCGGCGGCAGCGCCCAGGTCACCGTCGCGGGCGACGCCACCGTCGCCGTCACCCTGCCCGAGCGCACCGACGGGTACGGCTACGCCTGCGCCGCCACCGGCGCCGCCCCGTACCCCGCCGGGGACCGGCAGCTCGCGCTGACCGGCGACAACACCACCGAACGCGTCGACCTGCCCTTCCCGCTGCCGCTGTACGGGAAGACCTACGGGCAGGCCTGGATCGGGACGAACGGCACGGTCAGCTTCGGCGGCGCCCACACCGGCGACATCAACGGCGCCCTGCCGAGCGCGGCCACCCCGAACGCGGCCCTCTACCCCTTCTGGGACGACCTGGTCGTCGGCGCCCCCGGCAGCGGCTCGGGCGTCTTCACCGCCGTCACCGGCACCGCCCCGCACCGGCAGTACGTCATCGAGTGGCGCGCGGTGGCCCACTGGTCGGCGCAGGGCGACACGTTCTCGTTCTCCGCGGCGATCGGCGAGGACGGCACGGTGACGTACGCCTACAAGGGGACGGGCGGGACCGGCATCAAGGGCGGCTCCTCGGCCACGATCGGCGTGGAGAACGCGACCGGCACGGACGCCTTCGCCTACTCCTTCAACACCGCCGTCCTCAGCGACGGGCTGACCGTCTCCTTCCGCACCACCAGGAGCGGAGTGGTCGCGGGCCGGGTGCTCGACGCGAACGACGGCAAGGGCGTCGCGGGCGCCACCGTCACGGTCGGCACGGGCGACACCGCCGTGGCGGCGACCACGGCGGCGGACGGCGGCTACGTCGTCCAAAGTCCGGCCGGCGCCCGCACGGTGTCGCTGACCGCCCCCTCGTACGAGTCCGCGCAGCTGGCGGTCGACGTCGCACCGGCCGCCGTCACCGTGGCCGACCGGGCGCTGCGCACGGGCAAGGTCACGGCGTCCAGGAACGCGCTGGAGGTGGTCCTCCCGGCGGACCAGAAGCGCGCCCGCACCCTCGACCTCACCAACCCGGGCCTGGGCACGGACTTCACGGTGTCCGAGGACGCGGCCTGGCTGACGGCCACCCCCGGCACGGGGAACCTCCCCACCGGCGGGAAGAGCGCGCTCACGCTGAACGTGGACGCGGCGGGCCTGACCCCCGGCACGGTCCTGACGGCCGATCTGAGGATCACCTCGGCGAGCGGGCGGACACCGGTGCTCAAGGTGACGGTCAAGATCGTGGTCCCCCGCTACCAGGTCGCCCTCGACGCGGGCTCCGCCTCCCCGTCCACGGACACCCTGGGCGACGGCTGGTCCGCGGACCGGAAGTACACCGCCGGCTCCTACGGCTACCAGGGCAGCTCCTCGGTGGAGTCCACCGGCCGCACGATCGCGGGCACGGACGACCAGCGGCTGTTCCGCAGCGCCCGCGAGGGCATGTACGCCTACCGCTTCGACAACGTCCCGAACGGCACGTACACCGTGGAGCTCGGCTTCGCGGAGCTGTCCTCGACCAAACCGAACAAGCGCGTCTTCGACGTCCTGGCCGAGGGCGCACAGGTCCTGCCCTCCCTGGACATCGCCTACGAGACGGGCACGTACGCCGCGCTGACCCGCACCTACACGGTCACGGTCACGGACGGGGCGCTCGACCTCCGCTTCGTGACGCACACCGGCTTCGGCAAACCGCTGCTGAACAGCCTCCGGGTGACCGACCGCCCCGACCGGACCACCTGACCGACCCCTGACCGGACCCGCTGACCGCAGCGTCGGGGCCGGGGCATTCGAGTGGCCCCGGTCCCGGCGCGCGGCGGGGTGGGCCCGGCGGGCGGCACGAGGCGGTTAGCGTCGGGAACCATGACGCTGGAGAGCGGCCGGGCCGACCGGATCGAGGCCGTACTGCGGTCCGCGGACCCCGGCGCGGTATGGGCCGTCGGGGGCCCGGAGGGGATCCGCGCCGGGCCGGGGAACCGCACGGACGGGGCCATGCCCTTCGACGTCGGCGCGCTGACCGCGGTCCTCGCGCTGTGGCCCGTGATCGGCAGCCTCGTCGCCGAGGAGACCCTGCGCCTGCACACCCCCCTCACCGCCTACGGGGCCGAAGCCGCCTGCGGCGCCGCCGGCACCACCGCCCACCACCTGCTCACCCGTACCGGCGGCCCCGCCGACCACACCGCCGCCCTCACCCGCCTCGCCGAACACCTCGGCGGCACCCCCCTCGCCGAACTCGCCGCCACCCGGATCTGGCACCCCCTCGGCATGACCGGCACCCGCTTCGCCGGCGCCGCCCTGCACGCACCCCTCGCCGACCTCGTGCGCTTCCTGAGCCACCTCCTCTCCCCGGCCGACCACCCCGTCACCCGCGCCTGGACCGCCGAGTCCCTGCGCATCCGCACCGGCGAACTCACGCCCGCCCGCGGCCTCCTGTGGCACCCCGCCCCGCAGGGCGTCTGGTACCACGGCGACTCCTCCCGCGTCTGGGTCTCGCCCCGCCTGCGCCGCTGGGCGCTCCTGCTGCCGACCACCCGCCCCCCGGGCCCCCTGCGCACCGCCTTCCGCGAGGCGGCCTTCGCCTGCACGGCCGCTTCCTGAACGGGCGCCCGACCCGGTTGGGCCGTTCCCGCAGGGCGCTCGCCGCGGGGCCGACGTACGGTGAGCTGGAAGTCACCGACCGTTGGTCCCGGCTGCGCGGAGGGATACGGATGCGCACGCTTCACGAGGCCGCCCTCGGCGTACTCAGACGCCCCGGCGGGCACGGCCGCGAGCCGTCCCGGGCCGGGCCCGCAGTCACGGCCGGTCCCCGCGCGTCGGGGGCGGCACGGGCCGGCCGCGCCGAAACCGTACGGTTCGCCGCCGCACGCGCCCTCCCCCTCCTCGGCCGCGGCTTCGCCGGCCCCCGGCCGGTGTTCTCTCCGGACACCCTGCGCTCCCTGCGCGCCCGCCACGGCGGAGCCCCCGTCCTCGTCCGCGGGCTGACCGGGAACGTGCTCGTCCTCCTCGACCCGCAGGAGCTGCGGCAGTTCTACGCCGAACCCGCCGGTGCGGGAGCCGGGCCGGTCCCGCCCGTGTGCCCGACCCTCCAGGCCGTCCTCGTGGAGGAGGCCCGGCGGCTGAGCGTCGACGCAGTCCTCGACCTCGGACGGGTACGGGAGGCCGTGGCCCGGACCGCCCGCCGGATCGCACTCGGTGACCGGGCCGGGGCAGCCGAGGAGCCCGTCGCCCGGCCGGGTCCGCTGCGGCGGCGGGACCGGGCACGGGCGGCCCTGGCCGATGTGCACGATCTGCCCGCCCGGGCCGCCCGGCGGCTCGCCGCGCCGGGCGCCGCCGGTGCGGTCGGCCCCGCCGCCGCCCGGGTCGGCCCGTCTCCTGCGGGCACGGCCGGGGCAGGTGCCGCGGTCGCGGACGCTGCGGGCCGTTGCTGGGTGCGGGCCATGGACGCCATCCCCGCGACCCTGCTGCGCACCCTGCTCCTGCTCGGCAGCCACCCCGCGGAGCAGGACGCCGCGGCGGCCGAAGCCGCCGCGGGCGGCGCCCCGGGCGAACTGCCCCGGCTGCGTGCCTGCGTCCAGGAGACCCTGCGCCTGTACCCGGCGGTGCCCGACCTGATCCGGGTCACCCGCACGGAGACCGAGTGGCGGGGGGTGCGCCACCCCGCGGGCACCGCGGTCCTGCTGCCCGCCCACTTCCACCAGCGCGACCCCGCGCACGTGCCCGCCGCGCACGTCTTCGTACCCGGCCGGTGGAAGAGCCCGGACGCCGACCAGGACCTCCGGATGTCCCCCTTCGGACACGGCCCCGGCCGCTGCCCGGGTGACCGGCTCGGACTGCTCGTCACCACCGCCCTGTGCGCCGAGATCCTGCGCCGCACGCGCATCCGTGCCGTCCGGCCGGTGCTGGACCCGCCGGGACCACTGCCGACGGCACTGGACCCGCGCGGGATCCGGCTCGCCCTCAGCCGCCGCTGACGCCGCTCCCGTCCCCACTACCGCCCCGCGAGGATTCCCATGTCCGACGCCGCGACCTCCCCGTCCGCCGACCCGGACGTCGAACTGCTGGACGCCTTGTGCCGCGAGCTCGCCGAGGCCGCCGACGCCGTCGGCGAAGCCGCCCGCTACGCCTCGCGGCTGGCCCTCGGGCCCGGCCTGCGGACCCACCGGGGCCGCCACGGCCGCAGCCGCCCTCCCGGCCGCCGACCGGCCTGGCGCACCCTGCTGCGCCTCCTCACCGATCCCGCCGGCCTGGGCTGGGCCCCCCGCGGCCGGGGCGTGGCGCGGGCCGGGTGGCTCGCGGGGGTGCTCACGGGCCGGGAGAACCTGGCCGTCAGCCTCGCCGTCTGCGGGCTGAAGGCCAGGATCCGGGCAGCGCGCGCGGACCACCCCGAACTGCTGGACGACCCCGAGGCGGCGGCCATCCTCAGGGCGGTCGAGCAGGACGGACAGGCCGCGGCCGCCCGCCTGTTCCGCAAGGTCCTGCGGGAGCGGGGCACCGAGCGCGCCTTCGCGCTGCTGGCGTCCTCCTTCGCCGACCTGCTGGCCTGGAACGCGCTGACGGACACGAACCCCTTCAACGACCATGCGGGCTGGCAGGTGGCCACCGGCCGGGCCATGACCGCGGAGCCGCTCCTCGGCCTCGGCGCCGCCCTGCGGTCCCTCTTCGACCGGGACCGCGGCACCGGCGGGCACACGATCCCCGCCCGCACCGCCGGGCACTCCGGATGCGTCCACACCATGGGCCTCATCGGCACCGGCGGCATCCTCCTCGTCCAGCCGTGGCGGAACCGGTGAGCCCCGCGCCCCGGCTGCGTCCGCGCCCGCCGGACCCGTCCCTCGGCCTGCGCACCCACAGCGCCGTCCTGCGCGCCCACGCGGAACGGCTGCGCGCGGCCGCCGAGGAGCTGGGCGGCCGGGCCCCGCAGGGCGACGCCCTGCGGGCCGAGGTCAACGCCCTCGCCGACCGCTGCACGACCGCCGCGAACGGCTTCGCCCTGGCGGCGGCGCAACTGGAAGCGGGCCGCCGGCGGCGCTGACGGTCACTCCCGCGCGGGGGGCAGCGCCGCCAGTGCGGCCAGGGCCCGTGCGGTGATCTCCTGCGGGGATCCGGACACGTCGACGACGATCCCGCGTTCGTCCTCCTGGAGCGGCTCCAGCGCGGCGAACTGCGAATCCAGCAGCGCAGCGGGCATGAAGTGGCCCGTCCGCGCGGCCATGCGCCGTTGGATCAGCGGGCGTTCCCCGGACAGGTGGACGAACACCGCGCCGGGCGCGGCGGCGCGCAGCCGGTCCCGGTAGGCGCGCCGCAGCGCGGAACAGGCCACGACCGCGCCCTGCCGGTCCGGCCGCGCCCGGATCCAGTCGCCGATGGCATCCAGCCACGGCCGGCGGTCGGCGTCGTCCAGGGGGATCCCGGCGGTCATCTTGGCGACGTTGGCCGCCGGATGGAAGGTGTCACCCTCTGCGTAGGGAACGCCGAGCGCCTGCGCGAGCAGGCGTCCCACGGTCGTCTTGCCCGTACCGGACACCCCCATCACCACCGCCACCCGCCCCGTCACCGCACGCCCCCGGACACGGCGGCCGGGGCGACGGGCATGACCAGTGTGGTGAAGCTGCCCTGGTCGGCCGAGCGGACCAGGACCGGGCGGCCCGGTTCCCGGGTGATCTCCAGCAGGACGTCCGGGCCGACGGCCGCGTGCAGGGCCGGCCCGAGCACGGCGGGGTCGAAGGCGGCCCGGACCGGTTCGGCCTCCTCCCGTACGGCGGCCAGTGCGGCGGTCGCCCCGTCCGGCGTGCCCACCAGGAGCCGGTCGCGGCCCAGCTCCACCGCCACGGCGGGGGCGTCACCGCAGGCGTCGAGCGCAGCGAGCAGGGCCGTGCGGTCCACGGCGACCCGGTGCACCGGGCCGTCCAGGCCCGCGAGCATGTCCCGGTAGGCGGGGAAGTCGCCCTCGGCCACGGGTACTTCCCGCGTACCGCCCGGGGAGCGGGCCACGAGCGGCGCGCCGGGCGGACCCGCGGTCAGGGTCACCGCGGCGGACCGGGCCGCCCAGGCGCCGAGCGAGGCCAGCGCGTCCGCCTCGATCAGGAGCCGGCCCGCCGGTCCGTTCACGGCCGACGGACGCAGGGTGCGCAGGCAGAACCGGTAGCGGTCGGTGGCCACGAACCGGATCTCCTCCTCCTCGAACTCCACCAGGACGCAGCCCAGAACGGGATGCGCGGGATCCCGCCCGGCGGCCGGCGCCACCTGACGGGCCGCGCTCGCCAACTCCGGCCCGCCGACGGTGATCCCGGTGGCCGTCGGCCCGCCGGACAGCCCGCCCAGCACCGCCCCGAGCGCCGCGTCGGCGGCCCGTCCGTGCTCGCGGACCGCCGCCCGGTGCCGCTCCAGCACCTCCCGGGCCCGTCCGGGGGGCCCGTCGAGCACGGCGACCACGTCCACCAGCGCCAGCCCGGCCGCGCGCAGGTCGCGCAGCAGGGCCGCCCTCGGCTCCTGGGCGGCGGTGTAGGAGCGGTAGCCGGTGCGCGGGTCCACGTGCGCGGGCAGCAGCACGCGGCAGTCGTCGTAGAAGCGCAGGGCGCTCGGCGCGAGCGCGACCCTTCGGGCGAACGCGCTGATGCTCATCAGGTCGGGCGGGGTGTCGTCGTCCATGGCGCCGATTGTCGGCTTTCACCCCGCTTGAAGGTCAACCGTGCCGATCAGCCACCGGCCGCCGTGCGGGGCGTGGTCTGCTGGACCGACCAGCGGTTGCCGTCCGGATCGGTGAAGTACACGAACGAGCCCCAGGGCATGTCCTGGATCCCGCTCACCTCGACGCCCCGGCCGCGCAGGTCCGCATGGGCCTCCTCGATGTCGGTGACGACGACCTGGAGGTTGTCCAGGGAGCCCGGGGCCATCCGGGTGAGGCCCCGGCCCAGCGCGATGGAGCAGGCCGACCCCGGCGGGGGTCAGCTGCACGAAGCGGAGGTCCTCGCTCACGGTGACGTCGTGATCGGCGTGGAAGCCGACCCGCTCGTAGAAGGCCTTGGCCCGGTCGACATCGGTGACGGGGACGGTGACCAGTTCCAGTTTGATGTCCATCGGCTGCTCCACGGTCGGCGGCTGCCCGGCGCGCGCGGGCCTGTCGGCATCATGCGCCCGCAGCCGGGACCGCGCCGTCCGGCGCGGCGTCGGCCGCCGCCTCCTCGGCCGCCGCGAACTGGGTCCGGTACAGCTCCTCGTAGCGCCCGCCCGCGGCCAGCAGCTCGGGGTGCGTCCCGCGTTCCACGATCCGGCCGTCCTCGACCACCAGGATCAGATCGGCCGCCTGCACGGTCGACAGCCGGTGCGCGATCACCACCGCGGTGCGCCCCGCCAGCGCCTCGCCGAGGGCCTCCTGCACCGCCGCCTCCGAGGTGGAGTCCAGGTGCGCGGTGGCCTCGTCCAGGATCACCACCCGCTGCCGGGCCAGCAGCAGCCGGGCGATGGTCAGCCGCTGCCGCTCGCCGCCCGACAGGCGGTATCCGCGTTCGCCGACGACGGTGTCCAGCCCGTCGGGCAGCGAGGCGACCAGCCCGTCCAGCCGGGCCCGGCGCAGGGCCTCCCAGAGCTCCTCCTCCGTCGCGCCGGGCCGCGCCAGCAGCAGGTTCGCCCGTACCGACTCGTGGAAGAGGTGCCCGTCCTGGGTGACCATGCCGAGCGTCTCGCGGATCGAGTCGGCCGTGAGCTCGCGTACGTCGATCCCGCCCAGCCGGACCGCGCCCGCGTCGGCGTCGTACAGCCGCGGCAGCAGCTGGGCGATGGTCGACTTGCCGGCGCCGGAGGAGCCGACCAGCGCGATCATCCGGCCGGGTTCGGCGCGGAACGACACCTCGTGCAGTACCTGCGTGCCGCCCCGGGCGTCAAGGGTCGCGACCTCCTCCAGGGAGGCGAGCGAGACCTTGTCCGGAGAGGGGTAGCCGAAGGAGACCCGGTCGAACTCCACCGCCACCGGCCCGTCCGGCACCCGCCGGGCATCCGGCCGCTCCTCGATCAGCGGCTTGAGGTCGAGGATCTCGAAGACCCGCTCGAAGCTCACCAGGGCGCTCATCACCTCGACCCGGGCGCCGGCGAGCGCCGTCAGCGGCGCGTACAACCGGGTCAGCAGCAGCGCGAGGGCCACCACGTTCCCGGCGTCCAGGGTCCCGCGCAGCGCGTAGTACCCGCCCAGCCCGTAGACGAGCGCGAGGGCGAGGGCCGAGACCAGGGTGAGCGCGGTGATGAACGCCGACTGGGCCATCGCCGTACGGATGCCGATGTCGCGCACCCGGGCGGCGCGGGCCGCGAACTCCGCCGACTCGTCCGCGGGGCGCCCGAAGAGCTTGACCAGGGTGGCGCCGGGCGCGGAGAAGCGCTCGGTCATCTGCGTTCCCATGGAGGCGTTGAGTACGGACGCCTCCCGCTGCATCGCGGCCATCCGCGCTCCCATCCGGCGGGCCGGCAGCACGAACACCGGCAGCAGGACGAGGGCCAGCAGGGTGATCTGCCAGGAGATGCCGAGCATCACCGCCAGCGTCAGCAGCAGGGTGACCGTGTTCGCGACGACCCCCGACAGCGTGTTGCTGAACGCCCGCTGCGCGCCGATCACGTCGTTGTTCAGACGGCTGACCAGCGCCCCGGTCCGGGTGCGGGTGAAGAAGGCGACCGGCATCCGCTGCACGTGGTCGAAGACGGCGGTCCGCAGGTCCAGGATCAGCCCTTCGCCGAGGGTGGCGGAAAGCTTGCGGGTGAGCAGCCCGAGCCCGGCCTCCACGACCGCGATCAACGCGATGAGCAGGGCGAGCCGCGTGACCACGGAACCGTCCCGGCCGTCCACGATCGCCGTCACGACCCGGCTTGCGAGGACCGGGGTGGCCACCGCGAGCAGCGCGGTCACCACGCTCAGCAGGAGGAACAGCGTCAGCCCGCGGCGGTGCGGGCGGGCGAAGCCGGCGACCCGGCGCAGGCTCGCCCGGGAGACCGGCCGCCGGTCCTGCTGGGCGTTGATCGCGCTGTGCAGCGATGTCCAAGCGGTGACTTCCATGTCCATGGTCCGAACGCTAGGACCTCGACCGGGGTTGAGGTCAATGGCCGGTCGGGGGCCGAGTGGTCCGGGTCCGCGCCGTCGGCGGGGTGCCCTCCCCGGCGGATGGTGCAGGGACCGGAGCCCGGGCGCCCCGACCGGCCGGCCGGCGACGGCGGGAGCGGCCGGTCCTCCAGATGGATGCGCGATGATGTTGCCTACTATCGTGGGTAGTTGACGTACGGATCCGGTCTGGGGGGCCTTGCCTGTGAACGATGCGGTCGAGTTGGCGGACATGATCACGCAGTTGCGCCGTGAGCTGAGCCGGGCGATGTCCGACGGCGAGGACTCCGACCTGAAGTTCAAGGCGGAGCGCGTGGAACTGGAACTGACCGTGGGAGTGGAGCGGACCCGTGAACCGGGCGTGAAGGTGAGGTTCTGGGTGTTCGACGCCGGCGCCTCGGCGAAGCGCTCGGCCACGGTCACGCAGAAGCTCACGCTGACGCTCCAGCCCGTACGGGCGGACGCGCCGGAGCAGATGGCCCTGATCTCCGGGGACGAGCTGCTCGGTGAGGACTGACGCGCCCGCCGGGCGCGGCGGACTGGACCCGCACCGCATCGCCGAGGTCATCGTCACCACCTCCGCCGGAGGCGGGCGGCGCGGCTCGGGGTACCGGGTCGGTGAGGCGGTGGTGCTGACCGCCTTCCACGTGGTGGCCGGGGCCTCGGCGGTGCGGGTGCGTTTCGACGCCGACCGGCCGGGACAGTGGGCCGCCGAGGCGGAGCTCGCCTGGTCGGATCCGGCCACCGACGTGGCGGTGCTGACCTTCACACCCCCGGCGGGCGCCACGCCCGTTCCGCCCGCGCGGTTCGGCCGCATCGGCGACGACCGCCACGCCGTCATCGACGTCCACGCCGCCGGCTTCCCCCTCTGGAAGCGCCGGCGCGGCGCCGACGGCAGGCAGTTCCGGGAACTGCACCAGGCCGACGGGACCGTGGCGGCCTTGTCCAACCTGCGCACCGGCACCCTGGAGATCACCGTGCCGGTGGCGGCCGCGGACCCCGACCCCGCCGTATCGCCGTGGTCCGGCATGTCCGGGGCCGCCGTGTGGGCCGGGCCGTACCTCGTCGGGGTGGTCGCCGAACACCACCGCGGAGAAGGGCTGGGCCGGCTGACCGCGGTCCGCGTCGACCACACGCTGCACGGGGTCTGCGAAGCCCGGCGGGCGGAGCTGGCCGCGCTCCTGGCGATCCCCGACCCGGCGGCGCTGCCGGACGTGGGCGCCGGGCCGCCCGGCCCTCACGAGCCGCCCCCGCCGGCCACGTCGAAGGTCATCGGGCTGCCGGTCGCACACGGACTGGAGCTGTTCAAGGACCGGGCCGAGGCCCGGGACCTGATCGGCCGCCACCTCGCCGACCCCGCCATCCGCATGGTGACCGTCACGGGCCGCCGCGGCATCGGCAAGAGCGCCGTCGCCGCCAAGGTCATGGAGATGCTGGAACGCGGCGAGTGGCCGGGACACGCGAAGGCGCCGCTTCCGGCGGGCCTCGTCAACCTGAGCACCCGCACCTCCGGGGTCTCCCTCGAACGCCTCTACTTCGACTGCGCCCGCGCCCTCGGCCCCGCACACGAAGCACGGCTGCTGGAGGTCTGGGCCGCCGACCGGCCCGTCCCGGACAAGATCGGCGAACTGTTCGCCGCGATGGGGGACCGGCTCTTCGTCCTCCTGGTCGACAACCTGGAGGACCGGCTCCTGGACGACGGCCGGCTCGACGACGAGGAGCTCGACGCCTTCTTCGACTGCCTCTTCAGGGCGCGGGCCACACCGCGGCTGCTGATCACCTCACAGCTGCCGCTGCGACTCCCGCCCGAGCTGCGCCGGTTCACCGCCGAGGTCGAGCTGTCCGACGGGCTGCCGCCCGCCGAGTCCGTCGCGCTGCTGCGCGAACTCGACCAGGACGGCAGCCTCGGAGTGGCGCAGCTGTCGGACGAGCAGCTGCTCCGGGCGGCGGTCCGTGTCCACGGGGTGCCGCGCGCACTGGAGCTGCTGGTGGGCGCGATGGCCGACGACACGCTGATGCTGCCGACCCTGGAGGACGTGCTGGAGGACTTCACCCTGCGCGGTGACGTGGTCGCCGGCCTCGCCCAGGACCGCCACCGGCGCCTGGACGCCGACAGCCGCAGCGTGCTGAACGTCCTCGCGGTGCTGCGCACCCCCGTCCCGCGGGAGGCGGTCGAGTGGATCACCGGGGGCCCCGCTCCCGCCCTCGATGTGGCGGCCGCCCTGTCCCGCCTGCTGAGGATGCGCATGGTGTCCGTGGACCGGGGAACCCGCACGTATGCGCTGCACCCGATGGACGCCGACCTCGCGTACGGCGCCCTTCCCGACGAAGGGGCGCTGGGGCGGAGGGCGTTGGAGCTGCGGGCGGCCGAGTGGTACGCGCGGACCGCCCCGCCGCGCCGCGACTGGCGCACGCTGGACGACATACAGGCGCACCGGCGGGCGTTCGACCACCGGGTGCGGGCCGGGGACATGGACGGTGCCGCGCTGGTCCTCGGCGCCATCGGGGAATGGATGGTCTGGCACGGCTCCGTGCTCGCGGCGATCTCGATGCACCTGACTCTGGAGGAACAAGTGACCGACGACCGGGCACGTCTCGCCCATCTCATCGGCTTCGGGCACGCCCGGTTGAGCGGCGGCCCGCTGCCGCACGCCCTCGAACTCTTCACGGAGGCCGCCGAGGTGGCCGAGCGCCTCGAAGACCGCCGGGTGCTCCAGGAAGCCATGTTCGGCCTCGGCGACGCGCACCGGCAGCTGGGCCGCCTGAAGGACGCCACGGGCCCGCTGACCCGGGCCGGCGAGCTGGCCCGGCAGAACGGCGACGCCGAAGCCGAGGCCCACGCCGTCCTCAGCCTCAGCCTCGCCCACAGCACCCTCGGCGACGGCGAAGCCGCCCTGGCGGGCGCCGACCGGCTGGGCGAACTCGCCGCTGCCTCGGGGGACCGGCTCACCGAGGCCCGTTCCTGGAACGCCCGGTTCACGGCCCTGCTCACCCTGGGCCGCTGGGAGGAGACCATCGCGGCGGCCGGCGAGGCCGTACGCGCCTACGCCGCCGCGGGCGTCCCGGAGGCGACGGACTACGCACTGAACGCCCAGGGCGTGGCCTTGCTCGCCCTGGGCCGGCCCGAGGAGGCCCTGGCCTTCCTGGCGGAGGCGCTGACCGCGGCCTCGGGCATGGAGAACCCGCGGACCGAGGGCGTCTGCCTCTACAACACCGCCTGGGCGCACTGGACCCTCGGCCGGTACGGGCAGGCGGCCGAGACGGCCGAGCGCGCGGCCGCCTCCCTGGACCGCGCCGGGGCCGCCGAGGCCGCGGCGGCGCAGGCGCTCGCCGAAGCGGCCCGGGCCAGGGCGGTGCCCGCCCCCCGTGATGCCGCCGACGCCCTCGACCGGGCCGCGCAGGGCGCCGGCCGCAATGTGGAGATGGTCCGTCCGGCCTGGCTCACCGCGCAGGCGCAGCACCTGCGCGAGAACGCCTGAGGGCGTCCGCCGCACTCACCTGCCGGCGGGCCCCCACCGACAACGGCGCTCCCGGCTCCAGGGCCGGGTGCGGCCGCCCCACGCCCCGCCCCGTCGCGCTCCACGAACAGCGGTCCCAGCCGTCCCCGGGGCGGCGCCGGTTCGCCTGCGCGGACCTCCGCTTCGGGGGCATGCGGCCAGGAACGCCGCCCCCTGCCCCGGCACGCCGTGGAGCCCGGCGCCGGCGCGCTCAGCCCACGTGCCTCCGCGGCCCGCGCCGTACCCGGCGCGGCCAGGCCACGGCCTGTGCCGTCCTGCGGACTCCCCATGGTCCGCCGGGATGTCGTGCGATAGATTCGGCCATCCTGACGACACGCCCCGTTGCCACCCGAAGCGGAGACAGCCTTCCCCATGAGCGACATCCTGAGCGGACTCGGCCGCACCAGCGCCTACGGCGCCCTCGGCCTGGTCCTGCTGATCCTCGGCATCGTCCTGGTGGACGTGCTGACCCCGGGGAAGCTGCCGAAGCAGATCTGGGAGGAGCGCAACCGGAACGCGGCCGTGATGCTCAGCTCCGCGCTCCTCGGTGTCGGCGGGATCGTCTTCACCTCGATCTGGACGACGTACGAGGACTTCGGCAAGGGCCTGCTGTCCACCGCGGCGTTCGGCCTCCTGGGCCTGGTCCTGATGGCCGTGGCCTTCCTCGTCCTGGACCTGGTGACCCCCGGCCGGCTCGGCGCCATCGTCGTCGACCCGGAGCCCCACCCGGCGGTCTGGGTCACCGCCTCGTGCAACCTGGCGGTGGCCGCCATCGTGGCCGCCTCCATCGCCTGACCCGCCGGGCGGCAGCAGCCGCCACGCCGGGCCCGGCGCGGCCCGTCACGCCAGGCCCAGCGCGAACACCGCGAACCCTGCGGCCAGCAGCCCCGCGGCCGTCCGCCGCAGGGCGGTGACCCGGGTCCACGGCTCCTCGAACCGTCGCGCGTACCGGGCGATGAGCACCAACAGCGCGGCGAACACCGGCATCCAGGCCACTCGGGCGGCGATCCAGCCGAGGCTGTCCGGAGCCGTCGTCAGCCCGGCCACCGCGCCCGCGAACGAACCGGGCACCGCCGCCGCCAGCATGGCGCTCTGGTGCCAGCACAGGACGGTCATGGCGCACAGGTTGACCACGACCACCGGAGCCCACAGCGCCGGCCGGGACAGCAGCCGCGCCAGCCGGTCCCGCAGCAGGATCGCCGCCCCCGACTGGGCGGCGGCCAGGGCCAGGACGAGCAGCGACGGCGGGTGCGAGTTGGTGCGCGCGGCGCCCGGCACGCCCACCACGGACACCGGGTAGTGGAAGAGCAGCAGCAGCGCCGCGAACAGGACCGTCCCGCCCGCCAGCAGCAGCCGCGCACCGCGCCGGCCGATCCGCCCCTCGCCCCAGGACACGCCGAGCTGATAGGCGAAGAGCCAGCCCGGCAGGATGTTCAGCAGCGCGAGCCAGGACGGTACGGAGTCCGCGAGCGGCCCGTAGCGCAGCAGGTCCACCACCGCCACGAAGCCGATCAGGGGAGCCGCCGCCCAGCCGCCGAGACGGCGCGCCGCCCGCACGCAGTACGGGGTCAGCGCGGTGACCACCGCGTACACGCCCACGAACCACAGCGGTTGGACCACCAGCGTCGCCCCGGTCCGCAGCGTGGTCTCGGGCACCCCCGCCGCGTACAGCACCGGCGCGGCCAGCGCCCACACCGCGGTGACGCCGAGCACCGGCCGCCCCAGCCGGGCGATCCTCCCCTTCAGCCAGGCGTCGGCGGAGCCCTTCCTGCGGTGGTACGAGAGCACCGAGGCGTAGCCGCCGACCAGGAAGAAGATGCCGAGCATCTGCAGGATCCAGCCGGCGGGCGCCAGAGCACCGAACGACGACAGCGGGCTCGCGTTGTGCAGTGCGCCCTGCCCGTCCAGGGTGAACCCGCCGAGCAGCCAGTGCCCCGTCGGCACGGCCAGCAACGCGAGGGCGCGCAGCCCGTCGACGGCCCGGTCGCGGTGCGCGGGGGTCTGCAGGTCGATCCGCTCGGCCGTCCGCCTCAGCCGGGTCAGGGCCGGCCGGCTCATCGGACCTCTCCCTTCGCCAGGGCGGTGAAGGCCGCCAGGGACTGGGTGCCGGGAGCGAAGTAGCCGGTGTGCCCCCGGACATCGGCGGCCGGCACCCTCCGCGCGCCGAAGGCGGGGGAGGCCGGGTCCGTGCCGTGGCCGATCCCGGCGAACTCCACGTTCGGTACGTCCGCGATCCAATCGGAGGGGCCGCGCGCCGCCCAGACCCTGGCGCGGGTGTGCAGAGCGGCGGCGCTGTCCGCGCGCATGCCGGGGGAGCCCAGGACGACGAGGTCGGTGGCGTCGGTGTGCCGGGCCGCCAGCCCGCAGACCACCGACCCGTAGCTGTGGCAGAACAGCACCGGATCGGGCGCGCCGACCGCGTCCAGCCCCTCGGTGAACCGGGCCAGCCGGACCGCGCCCGCCTGAGCGAGCCGCCCGCCCGCCGCATCCAGGCCCACCCCGACCGGTGTGGTGTAGCCGGTCCACGCCACCACGGCGGTGTCCGCGCCGGCCGCGGCCCGCAGCGAACGCGCCATCCCGGCCGGGCCGGTGTGGGCGGTGCGCGATGCGTCGTGGCCGGTGGCGTCGCTGTCGGTACCCGGCACGATCACCGACACGTGCGCCGCCCGCTCCAGGTCCCCGAACACCTCGGCGACCTGCCCGCGTCCCCGCGGATCGAAGGCGAGGATCTGCCGCCCCGGCGAGGCCAGCGAGGCGTAGCGCGCCTCACCGGTCGCGAGGATCGCCTGCCGGTTGGCCTCGTACCGCAGGGCGACCGGTGCCCCGTCCAGATGGCCCACCACCAGCGGATGGCGGCGCAGCAGGTCCCGCTGTCGCGCCCCGTCCAGCCCGGCGAAGAACCGTGCCACCTCGTGCGGGCTCGCGCCCGCCGGATCGGGCAGTGCCGGGCCGGAGGTGTCGGCCCGCCAGGCGGCGGTCCCGGGCGGCGGGCCGGTGACCTCCTGCCGGCTGTCGCCGGCTGCCCAGCCCGCGGTGCCCGCGCCCACGGTCACCGCCAGCGCGGCCGCGACCAGGGTCCTTCCGAAGCGGCGCATGCCCCTTCTCCTCTCCTCGTGACGAGGAGGAAGGTAGGAGGGGGGTGCCGGACCGTACGTCGGACCGTGGTGCCAAGTCCGGTGTCATACCCGGGTAGGGGGTGGAGGAGACGGTCCGCGTCTCCCCGCCCCGAAGACGGACACCAGATCTCTGGCAGGGCGGGGGAGGGGTTCAGGCGCTGTCGCCGGGCCGCACCAGCCCCGCCTCGTACGCGAAGATCACCGCCTGCGCCCGGTCGCGCAGGTCCAGCTTGGCCAGCACCCGCCCGATGTGCGTCTTGACGGTCTGCTCGGCCACCACCAGGTGCCCGGCGATCTCCTGGTTCGACAGCCCCCGCGCGATCAGCTCCAGCACCTCTGTCTCCCGCGGGGTCAACCCGTTCAGCCGCAGCGCCGGGTCCTTGCGCGGGGCCGGGCGCTGCTGGACGAAGTCCGCGATCAGACGCCGGGTCACCGAGGGCGCGAGCAGCGCCTCGCCCGAGGCCACCACGCGGACCGCCGCGATCAGATCGGCCGGCGGGGCGTCCTTCAGCAGGAACCCGGAGGCCCCGGCGCGCAGCGCCTCGTACACGTAGTCGTCGATGTCGAAGGTGGTCAGCATCAGCACCTTCGGGCGGTGGACCACGCCCGGCGGGGGGTCGAGGATCTCCCGGGCCGCGGCGAGCCCGTCCATCTCCGGCATCCGTACGTCCATCAGGACCACGTCCGGGTGGACCGAGCGGGCCACCGCGACGCCCTCGCGGCCGTCGGGGGCCTCACCCACCACGTCGATGTCGGCCTGCGCCGACAGCAGCGCGGCGAACCCCGCCCGCACCATGGCCTGGTCGTCGACGATGATCACGCGGATGGTCAACTGGCGTCCTCGTCCGGAGCGTTCAGGGGCAGGCGGGCGGCGACCCGGAAGCCGCCGTCGGGCAGCGGACCGGTGTCCAGTGTCCCGCCGGTCAACCGTACGCGCTCGCGCATGCCGACCAGGCCGTGCCCCGTCCCCGTGCTCTCCAGTGCCACCACGGCCTCCGGGGCGGGCCCGTTGACCACCAGCACCAGCAGCACCTCCTGCGCGTCCTCGGCGGACCGGCTCACCGAGACCCGCGTCGGCGCACCCGGGGCGTGCCGCACCACGTTGGCGAGGGCCTCCTGCACGATCCGGTACGCCGAGAGGTCCACCGCGGGCGGCACCGCCTCCGCCGCGCCGGCGGGCATCGACAGCTCCACCGGCTGACCGGCCCGTACGGTCGTCTCGACCAGCTGCTGGAGCCGTACCAGCCCGGGCTGCGGGGCCCGCTCGCCGTCCGGCCCGTCCCCGCGCAGCACCGTCAGCAGCCGCCGCATCTCGCCCAGGGACTCGCGGGCACTGGCCGCGATGGCGGCGAACTCCTCCTGCACCGGCTCCGGCATCCCCGGCAGCCGGTACGGCGCCGAATCGGCCTGCACGGTGATCACCGACATGTGGTGGGCCACCACGTCGTGCAACTCCCGGGCGATCCGGGCGCGTTCCTCCAGCAGGGTGCGCCGGGCCCGCTCGGCCTCGCTGATGCCCTCCTGCTCGGCGATCCGCCGCTGGGCCTCGCCGAGCCCGCGCAGGGCGCCCGTGAGGGCGAGGACGGTGCCGCCGAGGACGAACAGCAGGGCGATCGTGTCGGTCACCCCGGCGGGCCGGTAGAAGCCGAGCGCCACCCCGACGCCGCCGCCCACCAGCCACACCGCGACGAGCGTGCGGACGGACTCCCGCAGGCCGAGGCAGACCATCAGCACCAGGTAGCCCACGATGGCCATCGGGGTCCAGGGCCAGGCCTGCCCGGCCACCCCGCCGGCATCGATCAGCAGCACCGCCCCGAGCGTGTCCGCGGCGAGGACCAGCCCCCAGGCGGCCAGCGGCCGGGTCACGGCCAGCAGCAGCGGCACGGCCTGCGCGACGCCCAGCGCGCCGGCCCACCCTCCGCCGAGCCGGTACTGGGAGACCAGCACCGTGATCGTCACCGGCACCAGCGTCGCCACGCAGACGGCGGCGAGCAGGTACGGCAGTCCGCGCTGCCAGGCCCTGGGAGCCTGCGCCAGCAGCGGCTCGGCCGACCCGGGGGGCGTGCGCAGGGCCACGGCGAACCGGGTCAGGGCGCGGGGCGCCCGCGCGGCGGCGGGAGTACGGACGGGGTCGCTCATGACCGGACAGACTAGGTCCTCCGGCGCCGGTGCGACCTGGTGCGGCGGGGTCGGAGCCACAGGCCGGGGCGGCGCCGGGGGCGGGTAGGCTGCACGCAGTCGATCACGGGGGAGCCGGTACGCATGGGCTTGGCAGCCGCACTCGAAAAGCTGGTGCCGGTGTTGCTGGCCTTCGGGGCCGGCGCGCTGCTCGCCCGCCGGAAGATCATCCCCGCCGAGGCCTCGAAGGTCTTCGCCGACTACGCCTTCCTCTTCGCGGTCCCCTGCTACCTGTTCGGCAACATCTACGCCAGCGACCTCGGCGCCCTCTTCGACTGGCGGGCCATCGGCGGCTATGCCGCGGCCGCCGCCCTCGCGGTGCTCGCCGTCGCCCTCGCCGCCGCGGCCTACGGCGTGCGCGAGCCGCGGGCCGTGGCGCTGCGCGTGATGGCCGGTGTCCAGGTGAACACGGCCTACTTCGCCGTCCCCGTCTTCATCACCTTCTTCGGGACGGCCGCGCCGATCTTCCCCGTGCTGCTCTTCCAGGTGTGCGTGCTGTCCCTCGTCGTCATCGCCATCATGGAGCTCGGCCGGACCGGCCCCGCCGCCGGCGGCCCCGGGCAGCGGCTCGCGCGGGCCGTCGGCGCCTCGCTGGTGACCCCGCTGGTCCTCGCCTGCAATGCCGGGATCCTGCTCAACCTGCTGTCGGTGCACCTGCCGAAGGTGCTACTCGACGGGGCCGCCTTCGTCGGCGACAGCGCCTCGCCCGTCGCACTGTTCGCCCTCGGCCTGCACCTCGGCGGCCAGGGTCTGGACGTCCGGGGCACCAGCCGCGAGGAGCTGGCCCTCGTCGCCTTCAAGTGCCTCGGCTTCCCGCTGCTGACCTGGGCGGTGTGCGGGGCGCTCTTCGGGGTCGGCGGCCACTGGCTCACCTACCTCGTCCTGATCGCCGCGATGCCCACCCCGCAGAACCTGTTCATCTTCGCCCAGCGCTACGACGTCGGCGTCGACCTCTCCGCCTCGCTGGTGATCAAGAGCTCGGTGGTCTCGCTCCTGCTGCTCCCGCTGTGGCTCCAGGCCGTGGTCTGACGATCGCCGGCGCCCGCGTCCGTTCCCCGGCGCGGGCCCGCTCGTTGACGAGGCATGGAGCTGCTGCCGATCATCGCGGCGCCGGGCGTCGGTGAACGGGCCGACGCCGCGGCCGATGCCGCCTGCCACCTGTACGACGCCGTCGCCCCCTGGCGCGGCGGCGGGCCCGGCGGCTGGAGCCGCGGCGCGGCCGAGGACGCCGCGGAGACCATCGAGACCACCGCGCACGCGCTGGCCCACATCCACCCGCGCGCCGCGCTCATCCTCGCCCCCGTCCACACGGCCCTCGCGGACCTGCGGCGTCAGCTCGCGCTGGCAGCCGCCGACCCGCTGAGCGCCGACGGCCTGGTGCAGACGCCGCGCACGGTCGGCAACCCGCGCCGGACCCGGCGGGTCCCGGTGCTCACCCCGCCCCCGCCCCGGCAACAGCCGTCTCGTACAGCGCCTTGACCTCCTGGCCGAAGTAGGAGCTGTACGAGGTGTCGGCGGTGTCCCCGCCGGTCTTCCAGCCGCCGATCACCCCCACCACGTCACCGGTCTCGGTGTCCTTGTCGTAGCGGGTCAGGAACGGGCCGCCGCTGGTCCCGCCGGGGTACCCGGTGCAGTCGATCCGCAGGAACGACCCGGGGATGCCCGGATCGGTGCTGGTGAACCTGGTCGTACGGTTCACGCACAGCCGCGGGCGCGCGGCGGACGCCGGGTAGCCGATCAGCGACACCCGCGGGTGCGCGTAGCCGGCGCCGGTGACCAGGCGGTTGCCGCCGACCACGTCCTCCACCGGGAAGCCGTCCGCATCCGGCCCGACCTGCGCGAAGGCCACGTCGAGGGTCGCCCCCTTGTCGGGGCCCAGGCTCTTGTACCGGGGGTCGATCCACACCTTGGAGCGCCCGGCGTTGTCGCGCACCACCGGGAACATGCCGTACGGCTGGGGGGTCTGCGCCGTGTAGAGCGGTACGAAGGCCACCTGGCGGGCATCGGTTCCGAGCAGGCAGTGCGCGGCGCTGAGCACCAGGTTGCGGCCGGGCGAGGCGACGACGCTGGCCGTGCAGAAGTACGCGCCGCCGCCCTTCATCACGAACATCCGGCCCACGACCGGGATCCCGTCGAAGTCCTGGCCGGTGCCGGGGTCGGTGGCGGCCGCCGGCGACCCCGGGGTCATCGGCGCCGCGGAGGCCATGCGGTCCGCCGTCCAGAAGGATTCCGCCTCCCGTGCGGACCACCGGCCCGGGCCCGGCAGGGCGCTGCCCGCCTCGGCCTCGGGCAGCGGGCCGCCGGGCAGCAACAGGGCGGCCGTTGCCGCGGCCACCGTCAACACACGTCGCATTCGGGCTCCTCTGAATCGCCTGCACCGCATCGCCTGCATCGTCTGCATCGCCTAGATCGCCTGGGGGAAGCGGAACAGCCGGTCCGGGTCGTGGAGACGACGGATCCCTTCGAGGCGGGGCAGGTTCGGCCCGTAGTACGCCTCGCGCCAGGTGGACAGCTTCGGGTCGGAGTAGTTCTGGTACGCGCTGCCGCTCGCCCAGGGGCGCAGGTCCTGCCAGAGCCCGTCGAGCCAGGCCTGGTGCCGGGACACCTCGGAGGGCGGGGCGGCCGCGGGCCAGTAGGCGAGGTACTGGGCGAGGAAGGCGCTGTCCCGGTGCACGAAGGCGGTGGCGCCGGCCGGGACCCGGTTGACCGCCCCGCCGCAGACCCCGTCGAACTGCACGACCCCCACACCGCCGCGCGGCGCCGCCTGCGCGTACCGCCCCAGCGCCGCCAGGACCGCGTCGACGGCTGCGTCCGGCAGCCCCGGGCCGGCCCAGAAGTCCGAGCGGGCGGCGTACGCGTCGCGGCCGAGCCGCCCCTGCGGATCATGGCCGGGCAGCGATCCGGGCAGGCGGCACTGGGCCGCGGTCAGCTCCGGGCAGCCCGCCATGGCCCGTACGGTCTCCCCGTAGCCGCGTACGAGCGTCCAGTCGTCCCGGGGCTCCGTGCCGACGAGGCCGGACAGCCGGGACAGCTGCCGGTCCAGCTCGCCGCGCCCGTCGAGGCAGACCACCCGCAGGGCCGGGGCCGGCACCGGCCCGCCGTCGACGGTGAACTCCACCTGGCTCCAGAAAGGTTCCGGCAGGTCGGTCAGCCAGCGTTGCCAGCCGCGCAGCACCGCCCGGGATGCGGCGGCGGACCAGTGGAGTTCGGCGAAGGCGGCGTCGGCGACCGGGTGGGTACGGAAACGGAACCCGGTGACGATCCCGAAGTTCCCGCCCCCGCCCCCGCGCAGGGCCCAGTACAGGCCGGGGTCCCGGTCGGCGTCCACCTCGCGCACCGAGCCGTCGGCGGTGACCACGGTCGCGGCGGTGAGCCGGTCCGAGGTGGTGCCGTACGCCCGGGAGGCCAGGCCCAGTCCGCCGCCGAGGGTCAGTCCGGCGATCCCGACCGAGGGGCACAACCCGGTCGGGATGCCCAGTCCGCGGGCGGCGAGGGCCGCGGCAACGTCCCCGAGCCGGGCCCCCGCGCCGATCCGCACCCCGGGCGCGGACCCGGCGCCGTCGAGCGCCACCTGCGCCATCGCACCGACGTCCACGACGAGCCCGCCGGCGCAGGTCGACCAGCCGGCGTAGCCGTGGCCACCGCCGCGCGGCACCACCGGGACGGCCGAGCGGCGGGCGAAGTCCAGGCAGACGGCGACGTCTCCGGCGTGCGCGGGATAGGCCACCGCACCCGGCGCGACGGTGTCGAAACGGGGCTGGAACAACCGCCGGGCCTCGGCGTAGTCCGGGTCACCCGGCCGTACCACCCGCCCGTCGAGTGCGCGCGCCAGCGCCCCGAAGTCCGGCCCCGACGGGGAGGGCCGCGCGGGCGCCGCCGTACCCACGGCGGCGAGGACGGCGGCGGCCGCGCTCCCCAGGACGCGGCGGCGGTGGAGGCTCATTCCTCCTTCCTGCCATCGCCCGCGCCGATCGCGGCGAAGGCGGGCCCACGGCGTTGGCGTTGCCCCCCGAACGGCCCAGGGCCCACCGGCCCCGCAGGAGCCCCGGCCGCCGCCGCACGGTGAAGCGGCAGCGCCCGGGACCCCCGCCGTCCGAGGTCCGAGGCGGGGACGGAGCCTCAGGCCCTGCGGGCCAGCAGGAAGCCCTGGGCGCCCTTCTCGTCGCCCTCGGGCCGGCGCACCAGGCGGGCCACCTCGGTGAGACCGGCCCCGGCCAGCTGTCCGGCGACCAGATCCGGCGGGGTCCAGTACACGTCGAGGTCGACCGGGTGCCCGTACGCGTGCTCCAGCCGGATCCGCCCGTCACCGGCCTTGAAGGCGACCAGCGCATGGCCGCCCGGCGCGCGCACCCGCCCGAACTCGGCGAATACCGCAGGCAGTTCCCCCGGCGAGGTGTGCACCGTGGAGTACCAGGCCAGGACCCCGCCGAGCACCCCGTCGGCCACGTCCAGCGCCGTCATCGAGCCCACCTCGAAGCGCAGCCCCGGATACGTCCGCCGGGCCACCGCGATCATCGCCGGGGACAGGTCGACGCCGAACGCCCGCAAGCCGAGCCCGTCCAGATGCGCCGTCACGCGCCCCGGACCACAGCCGGCGTCCGCGACCGCCCGGCCCCCGCCGCCGTCCTCACTGCGCACGCATGCGGCGAAGGCGGCCAGCATGGCCCGGTCCAGCGGCTTGCTGCCCAGCTCGGCCCCGAGCAGCCGGGCGTAGTCGACGGCGACGGCGTCGTAGGACGCCCGTACGGAGTTCAGGTACGAGGTCGTCATGCTCCCGGAGCGTAGTGCGCTCCACCGTACGACTCGGCCACGGCCAGCGGATTGTCCAGCTCCGTCCACTGGTCGCCGGGGGTCCCGGGGCTCAGCCGCATCAGCGTCAGGGCCTTGGTGGGCAGCGGCGCGCCCAGCAGCGCGTGGGTGTCGGCGGTGGCCGGCAGGCCGGCGGCCGCGGACAGGTCCTCGCCGAAGGCCGCCGCCGAGCCGGCCGTGGCGCCGAGGGCGCCCGTCAGCAGGGAACCGAACAGCTTGCGCCGCAGCGCCGTCTCGTCGTCGGTGATCAGCCGTCCGGAGAGAGGCGGCACCGGCAGCCCGTGCCGGGCCAGCCGGGCCGGGCTGATCCGGATGTCGGCGAGATCCCGGTAGACCAGCCGCAGCGGAGTCCCGGTGGGGGAGAGCACCACGAGGAGGTTCTGACCGTGCGCCTCCAGCGCCACCCCCAGGTCGAGCACCTGAAGGCACACCCCGAGGGCGAGCCGCGCGAACTCGGCGCGCCAGGGCGCCGAACGCGCGTACGCCGTCCCGGCCAGGGCCGCCACCGGCAGGACCCGCTCGCCCGCCGCCGCATCCGCGTACCGCTCGGGAGGCTCGCGGAGGACCGCCGCGAGGTCGGGGCTGTGTGCGGTGGCGGCGCCCAGGGTGCGCGTGATGTGCAGCCGCCCGTCGAGCCGTTCGCACAGGGTCTGTGCGAAGGCGGAGACCGCGGCGGCCGTCTCGACGGAGTAGGGGGAGATGTCGCGCACGGAGGAGGTCAGCCGGGTGCTCAGCGCCGTCTTCACGTGCGCGTCCGCCACGGGGCCGCCGCCGGCTGCCGGGGCCAGGGTCCGCAGCGACATCAGCGGGTGCGCCGGGAAGCCGTCGCGGACCGCACCCCGCGCCGGATCCGCCTGGGCGAGGACGTGCTCCGCCTGCCACGGGTGCACCGGGAGCAGCAGCCGCGGGCCGTCCCGCAGCGCGTCCGGCCACGCGCCCGTGACCAGGCACTCCCCGGCCGGTACGGCGAGCAGCCCGAGCCCGACCAGCGGCCGGTGCTCGGGTGCGTACGCCAGCTGCTCGGCCACCGAGAAACCGGGCCGGGACCGGCAGTTGGGGTGGTACGGATGCCCGTCGACCAGCCGCTGCTCCCACTCCCACACCGCGGCGGGCTCGGCCGGCGGCCCGGCAGGCCGGCCCGCCCGGGACAGCGCCAGCGAGGCGGTGCTGTCGTCGAGCTCGGCGGCGAAGGCCTCCCCGTGGGGCACCCCCAGTGCGCTGACCAGGCGTGCGGCCTGCCGGTACGCCCTGCCGTCGAGCAGTACTTCCGACACGTACGGCCCGGTGGCGTACGGATCCGGCAGCGGGCCCTCCAGCCGCCCGCCCCCGGCCAGCACGACCACCAGCCCGTCGGACCCCCGTTCGCGGCGCACGATCCACGGCAGCGGTTCGACGGCGAGCGCCCGCCACAGGCGGGTCAGCACGGCGGCCCGGGCACCGTCGAGCGCCGCGAGGTACGCGTCGCCGAGGGCGGGGCGCACCTCGGCCAGTGCGGCCGAGACGGCCTCCTCGGCGGGGGAGGCGGGGAAGTTCATGCTGGGGTGCAGGGCCCTGCTCCTCTCACGGACGACGTGATGATCACGTCATCATCGCGGATACCCGGGTATTCGCGGATACTGAAGATCACTGCCGGTGGTACGCCCCGCGAACCTCCGGCGCACTGGATGGACCGAATGGAATCCGTGGACCTCAACGCCGCAGCCGACGCGTACGCCGCCGCCCCCCTGCTCAACTGCCTGCTCCGGGAGGCGGCCGACCCGCAGGGCGGCGACGTCCACCGGTTGCGCGGCAGCGGGCGGCTGCTGCGGGTGGGCGGCGGGCGCCGCCCCGCGCACGGCGAACTGCGCACGGCGGGGGGCTGGCACCGGCTCAGCCACACCGAACTGGTCAAACTCACCGCCGACGAGCTGCTCCAGTACACGGGCCTGCCGAACGACGAACTCCCCGTCGAGATCGCCGACAGCCGTGAGGCCGTCGCCGCCCTGCTGGCCGCCCGTGCGGGGGCGCATCCACCGCAAGACCCGTACATCCGCTCCGAACAGTCCCTGGTCATGGGCCACCCCTACCACCCGGCGCCCAAGGCGCGCGGCGGCGCACCGGCCGCGAGCTGGCTCCCGTACGCCCCGGAGGCGCACGCCCGCTTCCCGCTCGTCTTCCTCGGACTGCGCGAGGACCAGGTGGCCGAGGAGGGCGGGGCGCCCGCCGCCGAGGCGGTCGACGCCCTGGCCGGACTGCTCGACGGGCCGCGCCCGCCCGCCGGCTACCGGCTGCTGCCGGCGCATCCCTGGCAGCTGGAGCTGGTGGGAGGCTCGCCCGCCGTACGCGAGGCCTTCGCGGACGGGCGGCTGCTGCGGCTGGGCGCCGGCCGGCTGCCGGCCTGGCCGACCGCCTCGATCAGGACGCTGTACGTACCCGGCGCGGACACCGACCTCTTCGTGAAGTTCAGCCTGGACGTGCGGATCACCAATGACGTGCGCCGGCTGTGGCGGCACGACCTGCGGAAGCTGCGGGCCACGGACGCCGCGACCGGGGCCGGCTTCGCGGGGCTGCGCGAGACCGGGTCGAACGCGGCCTGGCTCGCCGACCGGGGTTACCGTACGGCCGCCTTCGCCTTCGAGGAACTCGCCGTCCTGGTCCGCGACGGCCTGCACGCGCAGCTGGAGCCCGGGGCCACCGCCCTGCTGGCCGCCTCGCTCGCGGAGGGGCGGGCGGACGGCCCGCTCGCGCGGACCGCTGATCCGGCCGGCTGGTGGCGGGCGTACCTGCGCCATGTCGTCCCGCCGGTCCTGGACCTGTTCGCCCGCCGGGGCGTCGTACTGGAGGCCCACCTGCAGAACACCCTGGTCGCGGTCGACGCCCAGGGCATGCCGGTGCAGGCCCTGTTCCGTGACGCGGAGGGGGTGAAACTGCCGCACGACATGGAGCGGCGGGCCGCCTGGCAGCGGCTCGTCTACTGCCTGGTGGTCAACCACCTGGCGGAGGTGGCGGGAGCGCTGGCCGAGGAGCACCCGACGGCAGCCGGCCTGGTGTGGCCGGCGGTGCGCGAGGAGTTCCTCCGGTACGACGCCGCCCACGGCCTGCCCGAGATCGCGGAGCTGCTCGCGTCGCCGACCCTCCCGGCCAAGACGAACCTGCTGCTGCGGTGGACGCGGGCGGACGGGGCCGATGCCCGCTACCTCCCGCTGCCCAACCCGCTGCGGAGCTGAGGGGGGGAGTAGGTCCGGAGGGCGGGATTCGGCCAAGCTGGTCCGGGTTCCGTACACGCGCCCACGACAGGTATAGACCAATGCTACGTTGGTCGGGCAGACCGCGCAGTCCTTGACCACCCGTCAGAGGAGAAGCCATGCCCTCCCCTTCACGGAGCGGCGGCCCCGCCGCCCTGCCCAAGTACCAGCGGATCGCGGCGGAGCTGCGGCGCGAACTGGAGAGCGCCGCCGCACGGGGGGCCGCCGGCCGGCTGCCGTCCGAACGGAACCTGGCCGCCCGCTACGGGGTCAACCGCCAGACGGTGCGCGCCGCCCTCCAGCAGTTGCGCGAGGACGGCCTGATCGTCACCGAACGCCGCGGCACCCGTCCGGCGTCGGCCGGGGCCGCACCGGCGGCCCGCGCGCAGCCCGCGCCGCAGGAGCAGGGGTGGGGCCGGGTGCAGGGGCCGGGGCGGGAGGAGGGCCGCACGCGGTCCGGAAGTTGGCTCACCCTGGTGACCGTGCCGCCCTCGCTCGCCGCGCTGCTCGGGATGCGCGGGGGCGAGCGCACCCTCGTCCACCACCACCGCGAGCGCGGTCCGGCCGGCCAGACGCTGCGGCACGCCGTCACCTACCTGTGCCCGGACGCGGTCGCCGGTACCGCCGAACTGGCCGCGTACCTCGACCGCCCGGCGGCCCGGGACGAGGACCTCGGCCCGCTGCACCGCTGGCTGGAGCGCACCGCCGAGGAGGGCAGGGTCGCCGAGACCCTCACCATGACCCGCAGGACGCACCCGCCGGCCGCCGCCGCGTCCTGCGGCCTGTCCGTCCGCCGCACCCTGCACGACCACGGCGGAAGGCTGCTCGCCGTGACGGACCTGGTCTTCCCGACCTGGGACCGGCTGACCTTCCACCGGGACGAGCGCGACCGCATCGGAACCGGATTCCGCGTCAGCTGACCGCAGCCGCCCCAGAAGTGACACGTATCACATGGGGGCAATCCTGTGCATTTGGCATTTCTTGACGTACAAGCGGAAAGGGACCATCCTCTACGGCAGTCAAGGTCACGCGCCGCAAGCCGAAAGCCCAAGGAGCGAACCCCATGCACGCCCCTGCCCCGTCCTCCACCGCCGAAACCGTCGCGGCCGTCCCCCTTCCCCGCCGCGGCGCCGCAGCCGCCCGGATCGCGGACCTGCCCCGGATCGAGGAGCCCAGGGAGGTGGCCCCCGCGGATGCGAGGGAGTTGTCGAGGGTCTTCTTCGAGAGGCTGAGCCGGCTCGCCGAGGGAACCCCCGAGCACCAGTACGTCCGCAACGCGCTCATCGAGATGAACGCCTCACTCGTCCAGTACGCCGTGCGCCGCTTCCGCATCCGGGGTGACGCGGGCGACATCGAGGACATCGTCCAGGTCGGCACCATCGGCCTGATCAAGGCGATCGACCGGTTCGACCCGGCCCGCGAAACCGAATTCGCCACCCTCGCCATGCCGTACATCACGGGCGAGATCAAACGGCACTTCCGCGACACCTCCTGGGCCGTCCGCGTCCCGCGCCGGCTCCAGGAGCTGCGCATCGACATAGCCAGGGCGAAGGAGGAGCTGACCACCACCCTCGACCGGGCACCCACGGTCGCCGACCTCGCCGAGCACCTCTCCCTCTCCGAGGACGAGGTCGTCGAGGGGCTCGTCGCCGCCAACGGCCACACCAGCGGCTCCCTGGACGCACCGCAGCCCGAACACGGCGGGGACGCGGGCGACGGCCACACCCTCGCCGACGTGATGGGTGCCGAGGAGCCCGCCCTGGAGCGCGTCGAGGACATCCAGACCCTCGCACCGCTGCTGGAGCAGCTCAGCGGGCGCGAGCGCCGCATGCTCCAGATGCGCTTCGGGGAGGAGCTCACCCAGGCACAGATCGGCGAGGCCCTCGGAATCTCCCAGATGCAGGTCTCCCGGCTGCTGAGCCGGCTCCTCGCCCACCTCCGCAGCTCCATGCTGGACGACCCGGAGCCGGCGCAGCAGGCCTGAGGGTGCCCGGCGTGAGGTGGGTCACCTCGGCGTTTACCCCCGGAGGGGTCGGGCAGCCGCGCAACCGGAGCGGACCCTTCCGCCCGGTCGCGGTGCGGCCGGGCCCCGGGGCGGGCGGATCCCGCACCGCTCCACGGCCCGCCCGGCCCACCGGAGCGGGCCGTTCTCCGGTACGACCCGCGAGGTGTATGTGTCCACGCTCCAGGCCGAACACGTGTACAAGGTGTTCGGAAGACGACCCGGCGCTGCGGTGCGCGCGCTCCGCAGCGGCACCGGCCGCGACGAGCTGCGCGCCGACGGCACGACGGCCGCCGTGATCGACGCCTCGTTCCGCGTCGAACCCGGCGAGATCTTCGTCGTCATGGGTCTGTCGGGATCGGGCAAGTCCACGCTGCTGCGCATGCTGAACGGACTGCTGGAGCCCACCGCGGGACGCATCCTCTTCGACGGACAGGACCTCACCGGCCTCTCCCGGCGTGAGCTCCGCCACGTCCGGTCCCGGAAGATCAGCATGGTCTTCCAGCACTTCGCCCTCTTCCCGCACCGCAGCGTCCTGGAGAACGCCGCCTACGGGCTGGAGGTGCAGGGCGTCGACCGCGCCGAGCGCGAACGCCGCGCCGCCGAGTCCCTTGAGCTGTGCGGGCTCGCCGGCTGGGAGAAGTCCTGGCCCGACGAACTCTCCGGCGGCATGCAGCAGCGCGTCGGCCTCGCCCGGGCCCTGGCCACCGACGCCGACCTCCTCCTGATGGACGAGTCCTTCAGCGCCCTGGACCCGCTGATCCGCCGCGACATGCAGGACCAGCTGCTGGAACTCCAGCAGCGGCTCAAGAAGACGATCGTCTTCATCACGCACGACCTCAACGAGGCCATGCGGCTCGGCGACGGCATCGCGGTCATGCGCGACGGCCGCATCGTGCAGCAGGGCAGCGCCGAGGACATCCTCACCCGGCCCGCCGACGACTACGTCGCCTCCTTCGTCCAGGACGTCGACCGCTCCCGCGTCCTGACGGCCGACGCCGTCATGACCGACCCCGTCGCCGGCAGCTGCGCCTGCGGCTGCCCGAGCGTCACCGCCGACACCCCGCTCGCCGACCTGTGCGCGGTCAGCGCCCGCGTCCCGCACCCCGTCACCGTCACCGACGGGGCCGGTGTCGTCGTGGGCTCCGTACCGCAGGACCGCCTCGTCGCCTTCATCGGCGACGAACAGCGGGAACCGGTGCGCTGCGCGGAGGTGGCCGCCTGATGCCCCGCCTGCACCTCGGCGCCTGGGTCGACTCCGGCGTCGACTTCCTCCAGCGCCACCTCTCCTGGCTGTTCGACGCCATCAGCGCGCTCGTCACCGGCCTGTACGACGGCATCCACGCCGTCCTGTCCGCACCGGCGCCCCTGCTCTTCGCCGGGATCCTCGCCGTCGGCGCCTGGTGGCTGCGCGGCCTGCTCGCCGCGCTCCTCGCCTTCGCGGGCTTCGCGCTGGTCGACTCCGTCGGCCTGTGGGGCGAGGCCATGTCCACCCTTTCCCTGGTCCTGGTCGCCACCCTGGTCACCCTGGTCATCGCGGTCCCGCTGGGCATCTGGGCCTCCCGTTCGGACCGGGTCAGTGCGGTGCTGCGGCCCGTACTGGACTTCATGCAGACCATGCCCGCGATGGTCTACCTCATTCCCGGCATCATCTTCTTCGGGGTGGGAGTGGTGCCCGGCATCATCGCCACCATCATCTTCTCGCTGCCGCCGGGCGTGCGGATGACCGAGCTCGGCATCCGCCAGGTCGATTCCGAACTCGTCGAGGCCGCCGACGCCTTCGGCACCACCCCGCGCAACACCCTCGTACGCGTCCAGCTGCCGCTCGCCCTGCCCACGATCATGGCGGGCATCAACCAGGTCATCATGCTCGGCCTGTCCATGGTGGTCATCGCCGGCATGGTGGGCGGTGGCGGCCTCGGCGGGGCCGTCTACCGGGCCATCGGCAACGTGGACATCGGCCTCGGCTTCGAGGCGGGCATCTCCATCGTCATCCTCGCCATGTACCTGGACCGGATGACCGGGGCGCTGGGCCGTCAGGTCTCCCCACTCGGCCGCCGGGCCCTCGCCAAGGCGCGGAGCGCCGCGAACGGCGTCGCGAAACTGTGGGGCCACCGCCCGCAGCCGGCCCACGCCGTCACCGCGGCCGTGGTCCTCGCCCTCGTCGCGGGCGGCCTGAACACCTTCGGCGGCTCCGGCCGCCCGGCCGCCGCGGCCGGCGACGGCATCGGCAAGGGCCGCACGGTCAGCATCGGCTACATCCCCTGGGACGAGGGCATCGCCTCCACCTACCTGTGGAAGGAGCTCCTGGAGCGCCGCGGCTTCCGGGTCGAGGCCCGGCAGCTGGAGCTCGGCGCCCTGTTCACCGGGCTCGCCGGCGGCCAGGTCGACCTCCAGACCGACGCCTGGCTGCCCGGCACGCAGGCCCAGTACTGGGAGAAGTACGGCAACAGGCTGGAGGACCTCGGCTCCTGGTACGGCCCGACCTCCCTGGAGCTGTCCGTGCCCTCCTACGTGAAGGACGTCCACTCGCTCGCCGACCTCAAGGGCAAGGGCGACCGGTTCAAGGGCCGGATCATCGGCATCGAGCCCAGCGCGGGCGAGATGGCCGTCCTGAAGGACAAGCTCCTGAAGGAGTACGGTCTCGACGGCGAGTACCAGGTCGTCGACGGGTCGACCCCCGGCATGCTCGCCGAACTGAAGCGGGCCTACGACAAGAAGGAACCGGTGGCGGTCACGCTCTGGTCCCCGCACTGGGCGTACGCCTCGTACGACCTGAGGAAGCTGGAGGACCCCCGGGGCGTCTGGGGCAAGGGCGACGGCATCCACACCGTGGCCCGCAAGGGATTCGCCGAGGACGAGCCCGAAGTCGCCCGGTGGCTGCGCTCGTTCAAGCTGACCGAGGCCCAGCTGACCGGCCTGGAGGCGAAGATCCAGGAAACGGGCAAGGGCAAGGAGCAGCAGGCGGTGCGCGCCTGGCTCGCCGAGAACCCCGAGGTCGCCGAGGCGGCCGCCGCGTAGGGGCGCGGACCGGCCGCGAAGGCGCCGGGGCGCGCCGGGACGGTACCCACGTCCCGGCGCGCCCCGGCGCCGTGGCGGCGGACGGCGGGTGGCTCAGCGGACCGGGACCGGGTCCGGGGCACTGGTCGACGCGGGGCGCGTCCGGGACGTGGCGATCCGCCCGCAGTCGGCGGACTGGGCGCACCGGAGGACGTCACGTCGCCGAGGTGCCCGGCCGCGCGGCGAGGCCAGAGCGTGAAAATCGCTGTCCGATCACCGGAGCACGGTGATAGACATCCGGCGTGCAAAAGAATCTTGAGTTCCCTGACCTGCTGCGACTGATCGATGAACGGTCGACCGCCTTCCGTGCCGCGGTCGCCGCCGCGCCCAGTCTCGACGCACAGGTGCCGACCTGCCCCGAGTGGACGCTGTTCGATCTGGTGAAGCACCTGGGTGGGGGAGACCGTTTCTGGGCCGCCATCGTCGGCGCGGGGCCTGCCGACGCTCCCCCGGCCGGGGCCACCGCTGCGCGCGCCGCCCTGGAAGTGCCGCGGGAGCGCGAGGCCCTGCTGGCCTGGCTGGCCGCGTCGACGCAGCTTCTGCTGAACGCCCTGCGCGAGGCGGGCCCGGACGCCGGCTGCTGGGCGTGGTGGAGTGCCCTGCAGACGCCGCGGACCTCCGGCGGAGTCGCCCGGCACCGGGTCCAGGAGAGCGCGGTGCACACCTACGACGCCCGGCTCGCCGCGGGCGCCCCGCAGCCGCTGCCGGCCGAGGTCGCCCTCGACGGTGTCGAGGAGTTCCTGTTCACCTGCGTCGCGACGCCGAGTGCCTGGCCGCACAAGCCCACGGCCTTCGACTTCCACACCGCCGAGGGCCGCTCCTGGCGCCTCACGGTCGACGGCGACGGCGCACGCTCCACCCGCATCCCCGCGCCCACTGCCGCGACCGGCGAGGACTCCGACGCAGCCGGCGTCACCGTCCATGGCACGGCCAGTGAGTTGGTCCTCTACTTGTACGACCGTATCCCCGCCCACTCCTTGCATGTTGACGGTGACGCAGGGCTGCTCGACCTGCTCCGCGCCTGGGAGCCGGAGGAGTAGGACGCAGCGGGGGCGGTTGGCCGCGCATCGACCTGGTAGGACACGACTCTTCGCCGGTCCGGCCAACCCGAGCGGTCGGCCGCCGGGCCGGAGAGCGGCCCTATCGGCGGGGCCGGGTCGGGTCGACCCGGGCCCGCACGCGCAGGGTCGTGATGTTCTCCGGGTGTTCCAACGCCTGCGAAGGCGCCGGATTTTTCTTCAGGCGGGCGATCTGCCCGTCTCTGGGGTCGACGATCTCCCCGGCATCCTGGAGGGCCGCGCCTTTGCGCCGGTTGGAGAAGGGACCAGCCCTGTACGCGGCGCGTATTGCATCGGCCGCTCGAACTGGCCGGTGGTCTGCAGGACTTCGCCGGCACCTCGAACGAGGCGTGCGTGGCCGGCCGCAACCGCGCTTGCGGCCGCCTTCCCCGTCGCCGGGTCCACGTGCTCGGGATACCGCTCCTCGTACGCCTGTATCAGCGAGACGAGGAGGTCGAACGAGGCGTCGTCGAGCGGTGATTCGCCGGAGCCGTAGTACGCGGCCGCCGCCCTGATGGCCGTGCCGATCGCGTCGGCGTACTCGTCACGGGTGGCCAGCGCAGGAGCGGTGGTGATCGTCATGCCCCGATCGTCGCGCACGGGTCTGACAACGAGGACCCGGCCGACCGCGGGGGCAGTCCCGCACCGGGCAACCGGCATCCCCCGTCAATCGGCGGTGCGGTGATGACCAAGGGGTCCCCCGTAACCCACGTCACATGTCATGATGCTGAGTTGTTGCTAAGGGGGAGGCCATGGCGAACACCGCCATCCGCGTGCGCCTGATGCAGGGCGCGAGCGAGAGCGACATCAGGGCGCTCAAGGCGTGGCTGGAGCGTGAGCGGAAGCTCGAAGGGCTCAGGGACAGCGGCGTGCTGGAGGTGCAGGAACGGGCGGGGGCGCAGGACGGGTCCGCCAGCCCGATGGGGGCCGGGCTGGAGATCATGCTGGTGCTGCTCGGAGCCGTCACGCCGAAGCTGTTCGAGGAGGTGTTCGAGCAGGTCAAGAGCGGGGTACGGGCGTGGCAGGAGAACCGCCGCGCCGTGGAACGCGGCGAGCCCCCGGAGGCCGAGATCACGGCGGACAGCGACGGGAGATAGCCCGGTGGCGCGCTTCGACCCGCGGGGAAAGGTGAACCGGGCGCTGCTCGTCGGAGTCCCCGCGTACGACTTCAAACAGCCCGATCACCCCACCGGGGTGTCCGGGGACCTCAAGGCGGTCGAGCACAACCTCGTCGGACTGGAGCGTTCGCTCCATGAGGGCGGGGTGTTCGGGGAGGACGGGATCACCGTCAGCCGGCCGCGCACCGTGGACGAATTCGACCAGCAGCTGCACCGGGCCGTCGACGCGGCCGACGGGCTGCTCCTGCTCTACTTCTCCGGCCACGGAGCCGTGCCCAGCACGGGTGACGAGCTGTGGCTGCTGATGCGACGGGCCAGGATCGTGCCGGGAGCCGAGGCGGTGTTCCTGGGGGCCGCACCGTGGAAGAGCGTCCTGGCCGTGCTGTCCGGCGCCAGGGCCGAGCGCGTGGTCGTCATCCTCGACTGCTGCTACGCGGGTAACGCCTCGGCGGCCTGGGACGCCCTCGGCACCGCCCAGCGCCGGCGGATCTCGCTGCTGATGAGCGTGCAGGCCAACAACCGCATCGACGCGGGCGGTGACGACACGCCCACGCCGTTCACCGCACACCTCGTGCGCTTCCTGGGCGACGGCTTGGGGGGAGAGGGCGGCGAGGTCGGCTTCGACGACCTCGCCGCCCGGCTCAAGGGCCACATGTCCACGCACTACAAGACGCTGCGCGAGCCGCCCGAGGACTGGGAGCCGCAGAGCCGCTCGGCCACCTCGGGCGACGACGTACTGCTCGCCGTCCCTCCCTTGCGCCCGCCGGATGCTCGTCCGCTCCCCGTCGAGCCGGACTTGGTGGGCTGTGGAGGGACCGGGGGGCGACCGGCGGGAGGGGCGGGCGGCTTACAGAACCCGAAGGGCGGGGCTCCGGAGGGCGGGCCCGCCGACGGGAGCGCCGACGGGAGCGTCGGCGTGCCGGACGGAGGCAGCGAATCCGGCGTGCCGGACGGGGGCAGCGGGTCCGGCGCACCGGACGGGGGCAGCGGACCCGGCGCACTCGGTCGGCTCGGCGCACTCCTCGGTGTCAGCAGGCTCCGCCCCCTCACCGGCCGCAGACTGGCGGCCGTCATCGGCGTCCCCGTGGCGATCGCCGGCCTCGTCGCCACCGGCGTCGTCGCCCTCGACGGCGAGGACCGGCCCCCCTGCACGCCGCCGCTGGAACTCCGGCTGCTCACCGACCCCGACCTGGAAGCCACCGTCCGCAAGGCCACGGAGGCCTACCTCACGTCGGACGAGAACAGGACCGGCAACGGGTGCAGGCGCAGCGGCATCACCGTCTACAGTGCCGGCGCCGCCTCGGTCATCTCCGCGTTCAGCCGGCAGTCCGACCCCTGGCAGCGGCCGACGGGCGACGAAAACAACCCGCAGCGCGACATCGGCCCCCAGCCGGACATCTGGATCCCGGCCTCGCCCGCGAGCGTCGAGCGGGCCCGTCCCGCCTCCAGCGAGCGGGTCTACGCCGAAATGACGGCCGACCCGGAGCCCTTCGCGTACTCACCGGTCGTGCTCGCCGTCCCGCAGAACATGGCGGCGGAGCCCCTCGCCGACCGGGTCGGAAGTCTCGCCGCCCTGACGGACGCGCTCAAGAACCGCGCGCCGAAGGCCGAAATGCGGCGCCCCGACCCGGAGAACACCGACTCCGGCCTGCTCGCGACGGTCGGCCTGTACGGTACGGGCCAGCGCAATCCGGCCGCCGCGGAACACGGCGTGGCCCAGCCGGGACCCCCGTCGCGCACCGGCGGGGAGCTGCTGTGCACCCTCCCCGACGACGAGGCGGTGGACGACCGCACCGCCGCCCTGGTGCCGGAGTTCCTGCTCCGCACGGCAGTGGGCTGCCACAGTACGACGCGGGCCCGGCGGATGGCCGCGTACCCCGTCGACGTCCCGGGCCTGAGCCCGACGTTCGTACGGGTGCGCTGGCTCGGCGCCGACGCCGACAAGGCCGCCCGGGACACCGAGGCGGAGCGGTTCCGCGTCTGGCTGACCGGCAGGGAGGCAGCCGGGAAGGGCGCGGCGAAGAAGGCCGCGCCGGCGGCCGGCGGCGGACTCGCCGTCTTCGGCAACGACGGCTTCCGCACCGCCTCGGGAGCACACCCGCCGCTCGGTACCCCCGCGGGCGTCTCCTTCGGCGACTTCGGAGCGCTGGAGAACCCCGGCCTGCTCGCCGGTCCCGCCGCCCCCGCCGCGATGACCGCGGCGCTGAAGGGCTACCGGGAGGCCAACGGGCCGGGCCGGGTGCTCTTCCTGCTGGACTCCTCCGGTTCGATGGGAGCGCTGTGGGAAGGACCCGGCGGCGCCCCCGGCATCATCGGCCAGTCCCTCGCCGGGCTCGGCGGAAGCGACGAGTACGGCATCTGGGCGGTCGCCGCCGAGCCCGCGAGCGGCCTCCCGTACAGCGAGGTGCTGGCGTTCGGCACGCACCCGCGCGAGGAAGCACAACGGGCCCTGGCCGCCGCCCGGGTCAAGGACCAGGAAGCCGACCCGTACCGGGCGCTGGTCGCAGCCGTGGAGGACATGAAGCGGCACAGGCCCGACGACCGCCGTCCGCAGCTGATCGTCTACCTCACGGACGACGAGGACAACAACCGGATGACCGAGGACGGCCGGCTGAACGGTCTGCTGCGCTCCCTGGGGGAAGCGAAGATCCCGGTCGTCATGGCCTCGCTGGACAGCGGGGGCTGCGACAAGGGCAAACCGGACGAGGCGGTTTCCGAGGCGAGCGGCGGCCGCTGCCTGGACACCAAGGGCGATCTCGTCGCCCGGCTGCGGGACGAGGTCGCCAGGACCGGAACGGGGGACGAAGGATGAGGCACGGCCACCGACGGCGCGGCGCGTGCGCCCTGCTGCTCTTCGTGCTGCTCGCCGCCGGGTGCGACGCCGGCGGCGAGCAGGGCTCCGGCGGAGCCGGAGGCGGGCACTCCGCGGCTGCCGGCGCCGTCGACCCCCCCGGTGACATCGTGCTGGCCAGCGGCCGGGACGTGACCGGCAAGGGCGGCGTCCGCCAGGAGCTGATCGACAAGTGGAACCGGCAGCAGGAGGGCAAGGGCTCCGGCTACCGGGCCCGCCTGGTCGAGCTGCCCGGTTCGGCGGACCAGCAGCGCAGCCAGCTCCTCGGTGCGCTGCAGTCGGGCAGCGCCGAGTACGACGTGGTCAACCTCGACGTGACCTGGGTACCGGAGTTCGCCGCCGCGGACCTCGTCCAGCCGCTGCCCGGCGAACTGGTGGACGCCGATGTCATCCCGTCCGTCGCCGACACCGCGCGCTGGAGGGACCGCGTGTACGCCGTCCCCTTCAACAGCGACGTCGGACTGCTCTTCTACCGCCGCGACTACCTGAAGAGCGCGGGCGTCACGGAGACCGACCTCGGCAAGGGCACCAGCTGGCCGGTCGTCCAGAAGCTGATCGGCGACCTCGGCGCGCCGGGAAGGAAACCCTCCGACACCTACGAGAAGGGCTGGACCGCACAGCTCGACGCCTCGTACGAGGGCCTGACCGTCAACGGAGTCGAGGCCTTCGCCTCCGCGACCGACGGCTTCGCCGTGACCGACAAGGAAGGCCGCTACGCCGGTTCCCTGGACGCACTGAAGGCGGGGGTGGGCGAGCTGCGCAACCGCACCCAGGCCGCCTACACCCTGCCGGAGGCCGTCCGGTCCGACGAGGCGGACACGCTCACCGACTTCGCGGCCGGCCGCACCGCCTTCCTCCGCCACTGGCCGTACGCCTACCGCACGCTCCACCAGTCCTTCCCCGAGGAGAAGCTGGGCGTGGCCCCGCTGCCCGGCCGGGCGGTGCTCGGCGGCCAGAACCTGGCCCTGGCACGGGGGTCACAGCGCCCCAACGCCGCCCGGGAGCTCGTCAAGTTCCTCACCGGCAAGGAGAGCGAGCGCTGTCTGCTCGACGCGGGGTTCGCAGCCACCAGGCGCTCCGCGTACGAGGTCGACGACCTGCGCTGCGTGCGGACGAATCCGTCCGGGCAGCCCGCCGCGGCTCCCACGAGCGAGCGCACCGACAAGATGCCCCGGGACGCGTACGGCCGACCCGGCTACGCCCGCGGCATCCTGCTGCCCGCACTGGAGAAGGCCGTCCAGCGACCGCGCACGCCCCTCTACGGCGCCTTCACCCAGACCTTCACGGCCCAGCTGGCCCGCCTGCAGGGCGACGACCCGCCCTCGGACGCACAACTGGCCACGGACCTGGCCACAGCCTTGAAGAAGGCCCTGCCGCCCAAGTAGCCGCCGCCGGCGTCCCGGACCGCCCGGGACGCCGACGAGTCCGTTTCCGGCCACTTCCCCCGCCGGGGGGCGGGACCGTCGCGTCCTCTGAGACATGTTCAAAGCTGCTTGTTTGCAGACGACTTCGAGCATCTTCCTTCAAGTGATCTCCACGGGCCGCTATCTTGCCAGGCGCATGCCAAAGCGGTGTGTCCGCGATCCGGACCGCACGAGGAGCTGCCCCATGAGACTGATCAGCATCCGCCGGAGCCCGCACCGGCGCCGACGCGTCCCGGTGGCCGCGTTGCTCGCCGGCGCCCTCGCCGTGGCGGGACTGGCGGCGGCCGGGCCGGTGGCCTCCCCGGCCGCGGCGGCGCCCGCCCCTGCCACCGCAGGCAACGTCACCGGCTTCACCCAGGCCGGGAACACCTTCACCGTCACCGCGTCCAGCGGAGCCAAGGCCCGCGTGGTCGTGGCCCGCGCCGACATCTTCCGGCTCTGGCTCTCGCCCGACGGGGCCTTCACCGACGACCCGGCCGGCCGCGACCTCGCCCCCACCACCGACTTCGGCCCCGTCAGCGCCGCCTTCAGCGACGCGGGCGCGTACTACCGCATCACCACCGGCGCCCTCTCCATCCGCGTCAACAAGTCCCCCCTGCAGTTCTCCGTCTACCGGGCCGACAACGCCACCCTCGTCTGGCAGGAGACCCAGCCCACCTCCTGGACCGGCACCCGCACCACCCAGTACCTGGCCCGCGGCGCCGACGAGCAGTTCTACGGCACCGGCCTGCGCCTGGGCGAATGGGCACTGCGCGGCAAGACCGTCCCCGTGGCCGTGGACAACAAGTGGCGCGAGAACAACAACGCCAGCCCGGCCCCCTTCTACATGTCCACCAACGGCTACGGCGTCATGCGCAACACCTGGGCCCCCGGCTCGTACGGGTTCAACGCCCCGACCACCCTCGCGCACGACGAGAAGCGCTTCGACGCCTGGTACTTCACCGGCGACTCCCTCAAATCCGTCCTCGACGCCTACACCGATGTGAGCGGCAAACCCTTCATGGCCCCCCTGTGGGGCCTGGAACTGGGCAATGCGGACTGCTTCAACGCCTCCAACCCCGACTACCAGGGCGACCACGCCCGGCTGCGCCACCAGACCACCCCGGACGTGGCCGGCTACGCCGCCGACGCCCGGGCCGCCGACATGCCCTCGGGCTGGTTCCTGCCCAACGACGGCTACGGCTGCGGCTACACCGCCCCCCTGAAGTCGACGGTCGACGCCCTCAAGGCCAAGGGTTTCCAGACGGGCCTGTGGACTTCCACCGGCCTCACCGACATCGCCACCGAAGTGGGCACCGCCGGCACCCGCGGGGTGAAGACCGACGTGGCCTGGATCGGCGGTGGCTACAAGACCGCCTTCACCGGCGTGCAGCAGGCGGTCGACGGCATCGAGAAGAACTCCGACGCCCGCCGGTACGTGTGGACCGTCGACGGCTGGGCCGGCACCCAGCGCAACGCCGTCGTCTGGACCGGTGACACCAATGGCACCTGGGACGACATGCGCTGGCACGTCCCCGCGATCACCGGCGCGGGCCTGTCCGCCCTCAACTACGCCTCCGGGGACGTCGACGGCATCTTCGGCGGCAGCCCCAAGACGTACACCCGCGACCTCCAGTGGAAGGCCTTCACCCCGGCCTTCATGACCATGTCCGGCTGGGGGGCGACCAACCCGTCCGCGGGCTACCAGGACAAGCAGCCCTGGCGCTTCGCCGAGCCGTACCTGTCCATCAACCGCAAGTACCTCCAGCTGAAGATGCGCCTCATGCCGTACCTGTACACGATGAGCCGCATCGCCCACGAGAGCGGCGTGCCGAGCACCCGCGCCATGGTCCTGGAGTACCCGGACGACCCGGTGGCCCGCGGCAACCTCACCAGCGGCCAGTTCCTGGCCGGTGACTCCTTCCTCGTCGCGCCGGTGGTCTCCGACACCTCCGTCCGCGACGGCATCTACCTGCCCGCCGGTACCTGGACGGACTACTGGAGCGGAAAGACGTACGCCGGTCCGGGCTGGCTGAACGGCTACCAGGCCCCGCTCGACACCCTGCCCCTGTTCGTCAAGGGAGGGGCGATCGTGCCGATGTGGCCGCAGATGAACTACACGGGGGAGAAGCCCGTCTCCACCCTCACCTACGACATCCACCCGCGCGGCGCCTCCTCCTTCAGCCTCTACGAGGACGACGGCCTGACCCGTGCCCACCAGACGGGTGCCTACGCCCGGCAGCAGGTGGACGTCACCGCCCCGGCCGCCGGCTCAGGCTCCGTCACGGTCTCCGTCGGCGCCCCCACCGGCACCTACACCGGCAAACCGGCCGCCCGGCGCTACGAGTTCACCCTCCACGTCGCGTCGGTGCCCAGCGCCGTCACCCTGGACGGCGGCGGCCTCACCCGCCAGACCTCCAAGGCCGCCTACGACGCGGCCGCCAGTGGATGGTTCTTCGATGCCGCCGACCGCGGCGGGATCCTGTGGGTGAAGTCCGGTACGCAGGCGGGCGCCTTCGGCATCACGGCCACCGGCACCTCCGTCCCCGCGGCCGGTCCCGTCCCCGCCGGCTCCGCCCCCGTCTCCCAGGCGGGCTGGTCCCTGGTCTCCGCCGACAGCGAGGAGACCGCCGCCGAGAACGGCGCCGCCGTGCGCGCCTTCGACGGCGACCCCGCCACCTTCTGGCACACCGCCTGGTCCGCCACCACCCCGGCCCCGCTCCCGCACGAGATCCAGATCGACCTCGGCGCCCGCTACGCCGTGGACGGCCTCGGCTACCTGCCCCGCCAGGACGGCGGGGTCAACGGCCGGATCGGCGGCTACGAGGTCTACGTCTCCGACACCACCACCGACTGGGGCGCACCGGTGGCGAGCGGCACCTTCGCCGACACCGCGGCCGCCAAGACCGTGTCCACGGCGGCGAAGACCGGCCGCTACCTCCGCCTGAAAGCCCTGACCGAAGCCGGCGGCCGCGGCCCCTGGACCAGCGCGGCCGAGATCACCCTCACCGGTCGGCCCGCCCCGCTCCCGGCCGACGCCGGCCTCGTCAACGCCGCCTCCGCCACCTGCATGGACCTGCCCCACAGCGCCACCACCCCGGGCACCCGACCCACCCTCTACACCTGCCACGGCGGACCGAACCAGCGCTGGACCCTCCAGGGCGACGGCCGCGTCACCGGTCTCGGCGGGGTCTGCCTCGACGCTACGAGCGCCTCCCGCATCACCGTCCAGACCTGCGCCGGCGCCACCGGGCAGCTCTGGCAGCAGGGCCCCGACGGCAGCCTCCGTACGCTCGGCCAATGCCTCGCCCCGGTCGGCTCCGGCACCGCCAACGGCACCGAACTCACCCGCGCCGCCTGCGACGGCAGCCCGGCCCAACGCTGGACCTTCACCCCCTGAGCCGGGCGGCCGGGAGTTCCCCGGCCCCCGTCCCGATCGGCAGGGCGGGTCGGCACCCGCCCTGCCGTGCGCCGGTGTTCCGGACCGTGGCGCACGGCAGGGACGGGTTGCCGCCCTGGGCCCTGCGAAGATCATCGGCCACCCCCACACCCAAGTCAATCCGCCGGATTCCTATCAACTCCCAAGGGATAGCTTGGGTCTCATGACTCTCGACGATCTCCGCGTCTTCGTGGCCGTCTGCCGTGCGGGCAGCCTCAGCGCCGTCGCCCGCGACGTGGGCTGTACCCAGTCGGCCGTCAGCCAGCACGTGCGGCGGCTGGAGAAGCAGACGGGTGCGGTCCTGCTCGAACGCCACGCCAGGGGCGTCGTCCCCACCGAGGCCGGCCGGATCCTGCAGGCGGCCGCCGCCGACGGCATCGCCGGCCTGGACGGTGCACTGCGCCGCCTGGACGACCTCGTGCGCGGGGACGGCGGCTCCGTACGCATCACAACCGGGGCGACGACCGTGCGCCACTTCATGTCCGAGGCGGTGGTGGGCTTCCGTCGCACCCACCCCCGGGTCAGCCTGGAGTTCCAGACCGAGAACTCCAGCCGCAGCTGCTTCGACGCCCTCGCCGCCGACGACCTGGACCTGGCCTGGATCACCATCGGCGCACCGGTCCGCGGCATCGAGCAGCGCCCCGTCATGGAACTGCCCTGGGTGCTGGCGGTCGGCGCCGACGACCCCCTCGCCGCCCGGTCCCGGATCGAGCCGGCCGATCTGCGCGGGATCCGGCACATCCGGCTGCCGGAGAACTCCGCCTCCCGCGCCCACCTCGACGCCGCCCTGGCCGAGGCGGGCGTCCGGGTGCGCTCCGACACCAGCGTGGCCGACTGGGACACCGCCCTCCTGCTCGCCGAACTGGGACTCGGCCACGCCGTGGTGCCCGCGCTGCCCGGCTGGCGGGTGCCCGGCTCCGACGGCCCGCTGCGCCTCGTCCCGATCCCCGCCCTGCCGCCCCTGGCGGTCGGCTGGGCCGTCCGCCGCTGGGCCGCACTGGCCCCGCTCGCCCGGGTCTTCGCCGACGAGGTGACCCGTACCTGCACGGCCCGGGCCGCAGCCGACCGGCGGCGCTGACGAAAGGGCCCGGGAAGGGGATGATGGAGTGACCGGGCCCCAGGGCGAAGGCGGGGGAGGAGGAGGTGTACCGGCCATGGCGCAGCACGAGGGCGGTCCGTCGGCACGTGACCTGGAGGATGGCAGGCTGCTCAAGGAGCTGGAGGCCATCCACCGCACCCGCCACGAGACCCTGCTGCACGGATCGGACGAAGCGCTGGTCACCCATACCCAGCGGATGAACGAGCTGGAACACGAATACGTCCGCAGGCACCCGGGGCGCGCCCAGACCGCGGCGCGCACCCGCTCGGGCGCCCGGGCCCGCACCGGCGAGGACTGAGGACCCGGCCGACGCTCCTTCCACGACTCGAAGAGGCGAGGCAGCCCGATGAGGTGAGCCTTGGGTGAGCCTTTTTTGCTTCGGATGATACAAATCTGTATCGTCTGAGGCGAAGGAGGCTCATTGTGATGCGGGAAGAAGAACTGCTGGACAGCGCCGCGCGCGTCCTGGCCGGCGACCACAGCGCCTCGATGGTGCAGATCGCCGCCGGCATCGGCACCAGCCGGGCCACCCTGAGCCGGCGCTACGCGACCCGCGAGGCCCTGCTCAAGGCCGTGGCCGTCCGCGCGATCCACGTCGTCGACGCCTGCCTGACCCCGGCGGATCTGCCGCAGACCGCCGACGGCGCGGCGTTCGACGCGGCCCTGGAACAACTGGTCCGCGACCTGATGCCCGCCGCGCACCTCTACGGGTTCACCTCGCGGGACGCCACCGTCCTCGCCGACCCGGAGTTCCGGGCCGGCGTGGACCGCCAGGACCGGCGCGCCCTCGGCTTCATCGCCCTCGGCCAGCGGCTCGGACGGCTGCGCACCGACATGCCGCCGTACTGGATCTGGTACTCGCTGTGGGGACTGCTCGACGCCGCGGCCGAGGGCGTGCGCGACGGCCACCTCGCGCCCCGCGAGACCGGCCGCCTGGTCCTCCAGTCCTTCCTCGGCGGCACGCGACCCGCATCCGGCCCCGCCACCATCCCCTGAACGGAAACCCCCATGCCCGCCGCCCACGCCCACGCACCCGGCAACGCCGACACGGCGATACGCACGGCGCCGGACCCCCGCCGGTGGATCGTCCTCACGATCCTCTCCGGCAGCCTCCTGCTCATCTCCATGGACACCACGATCCTCAACGTGGCGTTCCCCTCCCTCGTCGGCGACCTCCGGCCCGGAGCCGTCCAACAGCTGTGGATCATCGACGTCTACGCGCTCGTCCTGTCCGGGCTGCTCGTCACCGCCGGGGCCCTCGGCGACCGCTGGGGCCGCAAGCGCGTGCTGCTGGCGGGCTTCGGCATCTTCTCCCTCGCCTCGCTGATCGCGGTGCTGTCCACCGAGGCCTGGCACGTGATCGCCGCCCGCGCCCTGCTCGGCGCCGGCGGCGCGGCGATCATGCCGGCCACGCTGTCGATCCTGCGCAGCGTCTTCACCGACGCCAAGGAGCGCGCCTTCGCCCTCGCCGTCTGGGCGGCCGTCTTCGGCGGCGGCATGGCCTTCGGCCCGGTCGTCGGCGGACTGCTGGTCCAGAGCCACGGCTGGCACTCCGCGTTCCTGCTGAACCTCCCCGTCGCCGCCCTCATCGTCGCGGCCGGCCTGCGCTACCTCCCCGAGTCCCGCTCCCCGCACGCCACCGGTGCGTGGGACTGGTGGGGCGTCGGCCAGTCGATCGTCGGCATGCTCGCCCTCGCCGGCGGAATCAAGGAGCTCGGCAAGGCCGGCGTCACCGACCCGCTGCCCTGGGCCCTGCTCGCCGTGGCCGCCCTCGCGCTGACCGTCTTCGTACGCCGCCAGCTGCGGGTGCCGAACCCGCTGCTCCAGGTGCGGCTGTTCACCGAGCCCGCCTTCAGCGTCGCGGCCACCGCCATCTTCCTGCCCATGGTGGGGATGGGCGCGATCCTCTTCCTCGTCACCCAGTGGTTCCAGTACGGCCAGGGCTACTCGCCGCTCGCCGCCGGACTGCGCCTGCTGCCCGCACCGCTCGCCCTCATCTGCGCCTCGATGGCGGCGCCCGCGCTGATGCAGCGCTTCGCGATCCGCCACGTGCTCGGCGCCGGACTGGTCCTCCTGGCCGCGGGCACGGCCCTGCCCTGGACCCTCCAGCAGTACGCCCCGCTCGGCTACCCGGAGTTCGCCGCGGCCCTGACCGTGATGGGCCTCGGCGCCGGCATCGCGACCACCGTCGCCTCGGTCACGCTGATCTCGGCCGCGCCCGCGGCCGCGGCCTCCAGCGCCGCCGCCATCGAGGAGACCTGCTACGAGCTCGGCTCGGCCATGGGCGTCGCCGTCCTCGGCAGCACCGCCGCCGCCCTGTACCGCGTCAACCTGCCCGCCCTGCCCCTGGACGCCTCCGCCGGCGCGGCGGCCCGCGAGTCCGTCGGCGCCGCCGCCCACCTCGCCGAACAGCTCGGCGGCGCAGCGGGCCGGACCCTGATCGAGGCGGCCTCGCACGCCTACACCCTCGCCATCACACCGGCGTTCCTGCTCGCGGGAGGCCTCGCGATCGCCGCGGCGGCCACGACCTGGACGCTGATCCCGCGCGACCTGCGGCCCACCGAGAACCACTGACCGGGCCGGGGCCCGCACGGGCGGGCCGGCTGACCCGCGGGGTCAGCGCCGCGGGGGAGCGGCGGGCGCCGGGCCCAGCGTGGTCGTACCCGGGGCGGCCCGGTGCCCCAGCCCCGTCCGGTACGCGTCCAGCGCGGCCTCGATCCGTCCGGTACGGCGCAGCAGGTCGCCCAGCAGCCGGCACAGGTCCGCGAGATCGCCCGTCGCCCCGCTGCGTTCCAGCAGGGTGAGCGCCTGCACGTAGTGCTGCTCCGCGGCTTCGGTCTCGCCGCGCTCCTCGGCCATCAGCCCGAGGAGCCGGTGGGCGCCGCCCGCGTGCACGGCGCCGTGGCTGTCCCCCAGCTCCAGCAGCCCCGACAGCAGCTCGGCCGCCTCCTCGCACCGCCCGAGACGGCGCAGCACGTCGGCGAGTTCGACCTCGACCTGCGCCGTGTAGAGGGCGGCCCGCCGCGCGGCGAGCATGTCCCGCGCCGTCCGCAGCTCCGCCTCCGCCGCGGCCAGGTCGCCGTTCTGGGCTTGTACGTACCCGCGCATCCAGTGGCAGTGCGCCAGATCGGTACGCAGCCGCAGCTGCCGGTAGATCGCCTGCGCCTTGGCGAGGGAGGCGTCCGCGTCGGCCGGGCGGCCCGCCGTGAGGAAGGTGCGCGCCACCTGCCGGTGCATGCCCGCCACCAGCGCCGGATCCTCGACCCGCGGAGCCAGTGACAGGGCGATCTCGGCGGCGTGCGCGGCCCGGGCGTGCGCCCCCATGTCCGTGTACGGCCCGATCACCGCCGCGTACAGCAGCACCAGCGCCTCGGGATCGGCGAGCCCGCTCGCGTTCAGTTCGTCGATGGTCGATTCCAGCAGGTAACAGGCGTACCGGAGCTCCCCGGCGAGGAGGTGCGCGACGGCCCGGCCGCGGATCGGGCGGGCCCGGCGCGGCAGCGGCTCGGCGGCGAGCAGACGCTCGGCTGCCTCGAAACGGTCCTTCGCCTCCGCGAGTTCGCCGGATTCCAGCGCGCATTCGCCCAGCCCCAGGAGGGCCTCGGCCCGCTCGGGATCCAGGCCGAGCCGTTCCGCCTCCGCCAGGAGCGGCCGGTAGCGGGCGGCGGCCTCCTCGGCGTCGCCCGTGGCCAGGGTCTGCTGGGCGTCGGTGAGGCCGAGCCGCAGTTCGGTGGCCAGGTGCGCGGGCCGCCCGGTGGCCAGTTCCTCGTACGAGGTGCCGAGCCGGCCCGCGAGGAAGCGCAGGGCCCTCTCGGAGGGCCGGACCTTCCCCGACTCCAGTGTGGAGATGTACGCGGACGTGTACGCGGGCTCGGCCAACGACCGCTGCGTCAACCCGCGTTCGGCACGCATCCGGGCAACCCTGCGACCGATCACGGCCGGTTCGTCCATGAAGACCCCCTGACTGGCTCGAACTCCCCAAGTATTCAGGGGTGGCAGGCCATTGCGCACGCCCTGCGCGGCCCCTAATTTAAGCAGCTGGTTCAGCCGAGTTAACAGATCGCTTAACTTCCTTCCCCGGAGGGGGACTTCATGGACTCAGCCCTGCGCCAGGCACTGCGCGCAGCCGCCACCGCTGCCTGCGCGGCCGCCGTCCTGCTCGCCGCCGCCCCGGCCGGTCCCGCGGCCGCCGCGCCGCTGCCCGCACCGGCGTCCCCGTCCGCGACCGCCGAGGTGGAGATACCCGGGCCGCAGGACGGCAGCGCCGCCGGATCCGGCCACACCCGCGTCCCGGCCGAGGGACGCGCGAGGAGCGCACCCCGGCTGTCCGGCGCGGAGCGGGCCTCCGACGGGAAGGTCGCCAAGCTGGTCGACAACGGCCCGACCGCCGACCGCCTCGACATCGTCGTCGTAGGCGACGGGTACACCGCCGCGGAACTCGACCGCTTCCACTCCGACGCGCAGGCCAAATGGGCGGAGCTGTCCGCGGTCGAGCCGTACGCCACCTACCGGAACCTGTTCAACGTCTGGACGGTCGACGCCGTCTCCGCCGTGTCCGGAGTCTCCGGGGACCCCACCCCCGACACGGTCCGCGACACCGCGCTCGGCTCCTACTTCTGGTGCGAGGACATCGAGCGGCTGCTCTGCATCGACCAGCCGAAGGTGGACGCCTACGTCGAGAAGGCGCCCGCGGCCGACCTCGTCCTGGTCCTCGCCAACAGCACCAAGTACGGCGGCGCCGGCTACAACGAGCCCAGCCCCACCCTCGGCTACGAGGGCATCTCGACCGCCTCGGCGGGCAACGCGAAGTCCGGCCAGGTGGCCATCCACGAGACGGGCCACTCGCTCGGCAAGCTCGCCGACGAGTACTTCTACCCCGGCACCCCCGGCTACGAGAAGTACGAGGGCCCCGAGCCCGGCGAGTCCAACAGCTCCACCCTGACCGCCGACCGGATGGCCGATGCGCAGTCCAAGTGGTACCGCTGGCTCGGCGCCCCGTCACCCGACGGCGGCACCGTCGGCGCCTACGAGGGCGGCGGCTACTACGTCACCGGACTGTACCGGCCCACCGACGCCTCGCTCATGCGGGTGCTCGGCAAACCCTTCAACCTGCCCGGCGTCGAGTCGATGATCGGCGGCTTCTACCAGCACGCCCGGCCGCTCACCCCGCTCACCCCGACCGACCGGACGCTGCGGCTGCGCCACACGGCCCAGGTGGCCGTACCCCGGCTGGCCGGGGCGGACGGACGGCAGCTGGACGTGCGCTGGTACCTGGACGGCCGGGAGCTGAAACGCTTCGCCGGCCGCACCGAGGTCGCCGTGGCCGAACTGTGGCTGCTCGACCTGCGCACGCACAAGCTGTCCGTCACGGCCGAGGACCGCACGGCCTCCGTCCGCGACCCGAAGATCGCCCGCACCCTGCGGGCGACCGCCGACTGGAAGGTCCGCCTGTAGCGGGGCCGAGACGGGCGGCGGGCGGTACGCGGCCCGGGTCAGACCCCGGCCGCGTACCGCCAGAACGCGCGCATCACCTCGGGCGCGGTCGGGCCGCCCAGCTGCACCTGGGTCAGCAGAACGGAGGCGGTGCCGGTGGCGGGGACGATGTGGGCCGCCGTCCCGGTGCCGCCCATCCAGCCGTAACGCCCCGGCACGTTCCAGGGATCACGGGACGTGACGTCCACCGCACCACCGAAACCCCACCCCTGGCCCTCCAGGAACAGTTCACCGGCCGCGCGCTGGTCGGCGGTCAGGCAGTTCGTGGTCATCAGCCGGACCGACTCCGCGGAGAGCAGCCGGGTCCGGCCGCCGTCGACGGCGCCCTCGGCGAGCAGCATCCGGGCGAAGGCGTACCAGTCCGCGGCCGTCGAGACCAGGCCGCCGGCCCCGGAGGGGAAGGCGGGCAGGCTGCTCCACTGCCCGTCGGGGGCGTCGAGCAGCTCCAGGCCGTCCTCACCGGCGCGGTAGTAGCCGGTGAACCGGCCCAGATCGGCGGCCGGTACGGAGAACCCCGTGTCCGGCATGCCGAGCGGCTCGAAGATCCGCTCCGCGAGGAACGCGGGCAGGGACTGCCCCGAGGCCCGGGCGATCAGCACGCCCTGGATGTCGGAGGTGGTGTTGTACAGCCAGGCCTCGCCCGGCTGGTGCAGCAGCGGGATCTGCGACAGCTTCTTCATCCACGTGTCGGGGGCGGCGACGTGCTGCGGCTGCGGGGGCCCCTGGAGCAGCTCGCTGAACAGCAGCTGCACCGCGGGCAGGGAGAAGTCGGCCGGGAACCCGTACCCGGCGCGCGAGCTCAGCAGGTCGGACACGGTGATCGGGCGGTCCACGGGCAGCACGTCGTCGACCGCACTCGCCGGCGTGCGGACCACGACCGGCGACGCCAGCTCCGGCAGCCACGGCGCGATCTCGTCGTCCAGGGCCAGCAGCCCCTCCTCGACCAGCATCATCACCGCCGCCGCGATGACCGGCTTGGTGAGCGAGGCGATACGGAAGATCGAATCCGGGACCATCGGAGCCGTGCCCTCACGGTCGGCCGACCCGACCGCCTCGATCTCCACCCGGCCGCCGCGGGCCACCAGGCCCACCGCCCCGGGCAGCGCTCCGCCGTCCACGTACGGCTCCAGGATGTCGCGCAGGCTGCTGCTCATCACTCCACCTTTCCCGATGTGCGGCCGACCGGGCCGCCTCCTGGAATGCAGACTCCCGCGGCGGCCGCACATCATCGGTCGGACGCGCGGAGCCGGCCCGGATCCCGGCCGCCGGATCCCGCGACAGCGGCAATCCGTTCGCCCCGCGGGCACGCGCGTCCTAGGGTCTCCCCATGACGATCATGGGACCGCAGTCCATAGACCTCGCCACCGCCTCCAGCGCCCGGGCCCTGCGCGCCGTGGCGCACCTCGACTGGTCCGCTGCGGCCGCCGGCCTGGAGTGGAGCTGTCACGACACCGCCGTCCACATGGCGCGGGCGTTCACGCGCTACGGTGCCCAGCTGACCACCCGGGCCGCCGGTGCCTTCGTCCCCGTCGAGGTCACGGCCGCCCCCGGCACCGGCCCCGAGGGGCTGATCGAGGTGCTGGAGGCCACCGCGGGTCTCCTCTCCGCCGCCCTGTCCGCGGCCCGGCCGGGCGACCGCGCCTGGCATCCCTACGGCACCGTCGGCCCGGACGGCTTCGCCGCGGTGGGCGTCCTGGAGATGCTGGTGCACACCCACGACATCCTCGGCGGCCTCGGCGTCCGGGACCAGGAGCCCGATGCGTCCCTGTGCGCGCAGGTCCTCGACCGGCTCTTCCCGCAGGTGCCCCGCGGGATCGCGGGGCCCTGGCGGACGCTGCTGTGGGCGACGGGCCGCGGCGAACTCCCGGGCCTGCCCGCCCAGCGCGTCTGGCGCTGGTACGGCGAGCCCGTCCCGGCCGGCCGCGTCCTGCTCTGCGAGCTCTCCCCGGACGTCGCCGCGGACCTCCGCGACGGCGGCACGGGCGGCTTCGCCTGGACCGGGGACGGCCCCGGCGAGGGCACCCGGGTCGCCGCGGGGATGGCCGTCACGGCGTACGAGTCGGGGGCGTACCGCCCGGGCTGGGGACCGTACGCCATCGTCCGTGCGGACGACCGCCGCGCGATCGGCGGCATCGGCTTCCACGGCGCCCCGGACGCCGAGGGCAACGCGGAGGTCGGCTACGACCTCGTCCCCTCGGCCCGCGGCGCGGGCTTCGTCACCGATGCCCTGGCCGGCCTGGCCGCCTGGGCGTTCGCGCAGCCCGGCCTGAGCACACTGCACGCCACGGTCGACGAGGGCAACGCGCCGTCCCACGGGGTCCTCGCCCGGGTCGGCTTCGAACGGACCGGCGCCGCGGACGGCCTCGTCCGCTACGTCCTGCAGGCCCCCCGGGCGTGACGCCCGGGGGACCGGGACAGGGGAGCGGCGGTCAGTAGCCGCAGGCGGTGACCCACTTGTGGGAGGAGATGCGGTCGTTCCACTCCCACGGGATGTTGCCCGCCCCGCCGTTGGGGGCACAGGTCGAGGCGCCGCCGTAGTTGATGTTCTCGTACACGCGCACGTCGCCGAAGGAACCGGCGTAGCCGTTGTTCCACCAGGACGAGGCGCGGTCGTTCATGTTGAAGCCGCCGCCCGCGCCGCAGGTGCGCCAGTCGTTGTCGTTGCCGCTCCACCCGCAGGAGTGGCCGCCGCGGTTGGTGTCCTCCCACACCCAGTAGTTGCCGTCGGCGGCCACGCCGGAGGCATCGGCCGTGGCGGCGTTCGCCGCGGTCAGGGTGGCGGGGGCGGTCAGCAGCGGCAGGGCGAGCGCGCCGGCCAGCAGCATCGTGCGGAACTTACGCATGGGACCCTCCAGAGGTCTCGGTCTTCCCCGGTTCGGGTGAAGACGGTGGTGTGAGCAGTGACGGTGATGCGGAAGGAGCCGGTGGTGCGATGCGCCGCGCCATCGGCAGCGCGGCGTTCTGGAACCTCCACCGCTCGGCGAGCTCCTGCCGGTGCTGCGCGCGGAGCTGTTCGCCGTAGGTGCGGTCCAGAGCACGGGAGACCTGCGCCAGCGGTGTGCCGGTCGCGCAGGTCGCTTCGGTGACGGCGAGGGCGATTTCTGCCGCGTCCGCCTCCTGCGCCGGCAGGCTCTCGGCGTAGTGGGCCGCCGCCTGCCGCGAGTCGTCGGGGGTGGCGTACGGCCGGCCCGCCGCGCGCATGCACGCGGCCCACCGGCCCACCGCATCCGCGTACCGCCGGTCCTCGCGTACGCGCGCTTCCCGGACGGGAAGCAGGTTCATGGTGACGACCTTGACGCGGAACCAGCCCTTCAGGTCCCCGTAGAGGGCGCGCTCGGCGTCCGCGATACAGCCCTCGGCGGAGGCGGTGATCGTCATCCCGGTGGGCGCCTGCACCGAGAGCCCCACGGGGGAGGCACCCATCAGTGCGGTACGGGCGGCCGCCCGCTCGGACGGCGACAACCCCTGGAACCACCGCTGGTTCGGGTCGGATCGGCGCGCCTCGGCCCTGCGGCGCTCCTCCCGGCTGCCGTAACCGTGGGCGCGGGCCCACGCGACGTCGTCCACCCCGTACGGGAACGACCGCGCGCCCTCGCCCGAGGCCCCGGTGACCTCCGTGACCTCGTACGGGAAACCCCGCGCGCCCATGCACCTGCTGATCAGGACCTGCTCGGCCCGGGCCAGTACCCGGAGGTCCTCGGGGCCCGGCTCGCCGGACGGGCCGGCCGGGGCGGGCCGCGGCGGCGGGCCGCCGCCCGTGACGGCTCCGCATCCGCCCAGCAGCAGGGCCGCGGCCAGGCCGGCGGCCGCGGCGGTGACTGCGGTCGCGGCGGTTGCACGGTGACGCCTCATCGATGCGGTCCCTCCTCTCGCTGTCGTTCCGGCTCGCCCGCCCTGGTGACGGGCACGAACACAGGTCTAGCCGCCGTCCGTTGTTCGGCGCCGGGCCGGTGGCAGTGAACAAACAATTGCTGAACAATCCACCCCAGAGGGCAGAAAACTGCCCAGGTGGGGAAGCCACGGTGGGAAGCCCGGACGGGGAAGGCCCTAGCGGGCAGAGGGGAGCGGGATGGCCCGCAAGGAGCGTCCGCTGGAGGGAGCCGACGGACCGCTGCTGCGGTTCGCCGCGGCCCTGCGCCGCTTACGCCACGAGGCGGGGTCCCCGCCGTACCGGGATCTGGCGCACCGCGCCCACTACTCGGTGGCCACCCTGTCCGGCGCCGCGTCCGGGCGACGGCTGCCCAGCCTGGACGTCACGCTGTCGTACGTACGCGCCTGCGGCGGCGACCCCCGGGAGTGGGAGCAGCGCTGGCACGCCGTGGCCGTGGAACTGCGCGCCGTACCGCCCGACGGCACCCCGCACGCCCCGCCGGACCCGCGGGAGCAACCCTGCCCGGAGGACCTGCCCGGGCCGCACGGCGTTCCGTACGTCGGTCTCGCGGCCTTCCGGACCGAGGACGCCGACCTGTTCTTCGGCCGCGAGCGTCTCGTCGAGGACCTCCTGGCCACCCTGGCCCGGCAGCGGGCCGTGGCCCTCGTCGGCGCGTCCGGAGCCGGCAAGTCCTCCCTCCTGCACGCCGGACTGCTGCCGCGCCTGACCAGGGACGCACCGCACCGCACGGTGCGGGTGCTCACCCCGGGACCGCACCCGCAGGAACGTCTGGACAAGGCACTCGCCGCCCACCGGGGGGTGGAGCCGGGATCCGGGCCGGGCGAACTGGTCCTCGTCGTCGACCAGTTCGAGGAGGTCTTCACCGTCTGCGCCGACGCCGACGAGCGGGCCCGCTTCATCACCGCCCTCGTCGAGGAGGCGCAGCGGCCCGGATCCGGCTGCCGGGTCGTCCTCGGGGTGCGCGCCGACTTCTACGCCCACTGCACGCGCCACCCCGCCCTCGTCGCGGTCCTGCGCGACGCCCAGGTCGTCGTCGGACCGATGAGCGCCGCCGAACTGCGGCGCGCCGTCGTCGAACCCGCCCGGCGGGCCGGCCTGACCGTGGAAGGAGCGCTCCAGGCCACCCTCGTGGCCCATGCCCACGGGCAGGTCGGGGTCCTGCCCCTGCTGTCCCACGCGCTGCTGGAGACCTGGCGCAGGCGGCGCGGCGCCGCCCTGACCCTGGACGGCTTCCGTGCGGCCGGCGGATTCGAGGGAGCCCTCGCCCAGTCCGCGGAAAGCCTCTACTCCTCCCTCACCGGGCGCCAGCAGCAGCTGGCCCGGCGCACCTTCGTCCACCTCATCGCCCTCGGCGAGGGCACCGAGGACACGAAACGGCCCGTCTCCCGCGGGGAACTGGGCCAGGACGCCGACACCGCGACCGTGCTGGCCCGGGCCGCAGCGCTGCGGCTGCTCACCCTCGACGACGGACGGGTCGAGCTGACCCACGAGGCGCTCATCCGGGCCTGGCCGCGGCTGCGGGGCTGGCTGGCCGACGACCGCGAGCAGTTGCGGCTGCACCGCCAGCTCACCGACGCCGCCCGCGCCTGGGAGACCCTCGGACGGGACCCCGGCGCCCTCTACCGCGGAGCCCGGCTCGCCCTCGCCCGCGACCTCGTGACCAGCCACGGGATCGGACTCACCCCCGCGGAACAGGCCTTCGTCGACGCCGGAACCGCAGCCGAGGCCGCCGCCGGGAACTCGGCCCGGCGGCGGGCCCGGCGCCTGCGCTCCCTCGTCGCCCTGCTGGCCGTGCTCGTGGTGGTCGCGGTGGTGGCCACCGCCAACGCCCTGCGGGCCGAGGGCGAGGTCACCCGCCAGCGCAACGACGCCGTCGCCCAGAACCTCGCCGACAGGGCGACGGACCTCACCGACACCGATCCGGGGCTCGCGGTCCAGCTGGCCCTGACCGCCTACCGCCTCTCGTCGACCGCCAGGACGCGCGACGCTCTGGTGAGCACCCTGATGACCTCCGTCGCGGCCCACTCCAAGGAGGTCCTGGCCGTCGCCTACCGCCCCGACGGACGCCAACTGGCGACGGCGAGCGGCGACCACACCGCCAGGCTGTGGCGCGTGCACGGCACCGACCGGCCCGTCGCCGAAGCCACCCTCAGCGGCCACGGGGACGACGTCCGGGCCGTGGCCTACCGTCCGGACGGCCGCCTGCTGGCCACCGGGTCCGCCGACGGGAGCGTCCGCGTGTGGGACACGGCGACGCCCTCCGGGCCCGCCGTGCTCGCCTCGCTCACCGGTCAGGGAGGAGACGTACGCTCCCTCGCCTACAGCCCCGACGGCCGTACGCTCGCCACCTCCGGCAGCGACGGCAGCGTCGGGCTCTGGGACGTCGCCGACCCCGCGGCTCCCGCCCTGCTCACGCGGATCACCGGACACCGCGACGCCGTCCGTGCGGTGACCTTCGCCCCGGACGGCCGCACGGTGGCCACCGCCGGCGAGGACGGGGCCGTGCGGCTGACCGGCGTCACGGACCCGCGCCGACCGGAGCCGCTGGCCGTCATGGAGGGCCAGGACACCGGCGTCTTCTCCGTGGCCTTCAGCCCCGACGGCCGTACGCTCGCCTCCGGCAGCGGCGGGCACACCCCGGTGCGGCTGTGGGGCCTCGCCGACCTGCGCCACCCGGTGCTGCTCGCCGCGCTCTCCGGCCACACCGACGTGGTCGGCTCGGTGGCGTTCAGCCCCGACGGGCGCACCCTCGCCAGCGCCGCTGACGACCGTACGGTCCGGGTGTGGAGCGTGGAGCGGCCCGCGCGCCCGGGCCCGCTGGCCACGCTGACCGGCCACGTCACCGCGGTGAGCTCGGTGGCCTTCAGCCCCGACGGCGCCGTGCTGGCCTCCGGGGGTTTCGACGCCTCCCTCCGGCTCGCCGGGACCGACCTGGACCGGGTCATCGCCGGCGCCTGCGCGCACACCGGTCCCCGCATCACCCGCGCCCAGTGGTCCGCCCACCTGCCCTACATGGCGTATTCACCGCCGTGCAGCGGTCTGGAAGGCTGGGTCCCGTAGCGGATGTGCGACACCGGATCGGAAGGCGGCTCGCCGTGTCCAGTTCCCAGGTTCCCGTGATCGACCTCGGGCCGTGGCGGTCCGGCGACCCCGCCGTGCGGGCCGGGATCGCCGCGCGCGTCGACGAGGCCCTGCAAGCGGCCGGCTTCCTGCTGGTCACCGGGCACGGCGTGGACCCGGGGCTGCCCGCACGGATCCGTGCCGCCGCCCGCGCGTTCTTCCACCTCCCGGCGAAGACCAAGGAGTCCTACGCGGTGGCGGTCGGCGGCCGCGGGTGGCTCGGGCCGGGCGCCGAGGCCAACAGCCACGCGGAGGGCACGGCGTCACCGCCCGACCTGAAGGAGTCCTGGTCGTGCGCGGCGGAGGACCCCACCGGGATCGCCTCGGTCGACGCCGAGTGGTTCCGCCCCAACGCCTGGCCGGCCGAGGTGCCCGCCCTGCAGCCGCTGGTGGCCGAGTACGTCTCCCGGATGCGGGCCCTCTCCGACGAGCTGCTGGAGCTCCTCGCCACCGCCCTCGGGCTGTCCGCGGACCACTTCACCCGCCACACCGCTCACCCCACCTGGGGGTTCAACCTCAACTGGTACCCCGGCACCGAGACCCTCGGCCCGCCCCTGCCGGGCCAGTTCCGGATCGGCCCGCACACGGACTTCGGCACGGTCACGCTCCTCGACCGGGAACCGGGGGCCGGGGGGCTCCAGATCCACACCGAGGCCGACGGCTGGCAGGACGCCCCGTACGACCCGGCCGCGCTCACCGTGAACATCGGCGACCTGATGGCCCGCTGGACCGGCGACCGCTGGCGCGCGGGCCGCCACCGCGTCCTGCCGCCGCCCGCCGACGCACCGGCCGAGGAACTGGTCTCGCTGGTCTACTTCTACGAGTGCGATCCGCACACCCGGGTGGAGTCACTGCCCGCGCCGGTCGGCCGGGTACGGCACGAGCCCGTCGACTCCCACACCTACCTGCGGGCGAAGCTGGACGCGATCAGCGTCCCGTGAGGTCCGACTCAGGGGGGACGGCGGGCCGGCCCGCCCCTTCTCGCGTATGACGGTGCGTCCGCCCGTGCGGTGATGTGCCGTCAGCTGCGGCTGCCTAGCTTCGACCCCATGAGACGAAGCCGAAGCCGAAGCCAAAGCCGAAGCCGGACCGCCCCGCCGGCATCCGTCGCGTCCGTCGCCCTGTTCGCCCTGCTCCTTCCCCTGCCGCTCGCGGCCGCCGGCCCGGCCGCGGCCGCCGCCGCGCCCGCCTCCACGCCGCCGCCCGCCTCCGCGCCGCAGGCCGTGGTACCGCAGCTCCCGGCTCCGACCGGCCGTTTCGCCGTCGGCCAGGAGACCCTGCACCTGGTGGACCGCAGCCGGACCGACCCCTGGGCCGGAACCGGCCCGCGGGAGCTGATGGTGACCCTGCGCTATCCGGCGCACCGGGACACCGGCGGGCCCGTACGCCCGTACCTCACCGAGGAGGAGGCCCGGCTGCTGCTGGTGGACCGGGGGCTCGACCAGGCCGTCCCGGTGGAGAGCCTGGCCGGTACGAAGGCCTTCGCCCGGACCGGTGCCCGCCCCGTGGCCGGCCGCCACCCGCTGATCGTCCTCTCACCCGGTTTCAGCGTCCCACGGGCCACCCTCACCGCCCTCGCCGAGGAGCTGGCCTCGCGCGGGTACGTGGTGGCGGCCGTGGACCACGCCTACGAGAGCGCCGGCACCGCCTTCCCGGGCGGCCGGGTGCTGACCTGCCTGGCCTGCGAGAAGGTCACGGACGACGAGGGAAGGCGGCTGGTGGCCGGGACGCGGTCCCGGGACGTGTCCTTCCTGCTGGACCGTCTCACCGGACGCCACCCCGCGTGGCGGCACGCGGGCCTGATCGACCCCGGCCGGATCGCGATGGCGGGCCACTCCATCGGCGGTGCCTCGGCCGCCGTCGCGATGGCCGCCGACCCGCGGATCCGCGCCGGGATCAACATGGACGGCGGCATGCCCACGGTTCTCCCCTACGGCGGCCTGGGCGGCCGGCCCTTCCTGCTGCTGGGGTCGCAGGACAGCCGGCCCGGCGGTGCGGCGAGCGGCTGGGAGGCGAACTGGGCCCGGCTGGACGGCTGGAAGCGCTGGATCACCTTCGACGGCTCGGACCACTTCAGTTTCACCGACTGGCCCACCATGAGCGACCAGCTCGGCCTGCCCGCCCCCTCACCGCTGCCCGGAGCCCGCTCCGTCGACCTCACCCGCCGCTACGTCACGGCCTTCTTCGACCAGCACCTGCGGGGCATCCCGCAGCCGCTGCTCGACGGCCCGGCGGCCGGCACCCCGGAGGTGCGCTTCCACACCCCGTGAGGGAGCCGATTACCGCTGGTCGGCCCCGTTCGGCAGGATGGGGTCCATGACCGAGATCCGCACCCCCCGACTCCTCCTCCGCCGCTGGACCGACGACGACGTCGTCCCCCTGTCGGAGATCAACGCCGACCCGGAGGTGATGCGCTGGATCGGCGACGGCTCCACGCTCGACCCGGAGCAGACCGCCGACGAAATCGAGCGCTGGGAAGAGGAATGGGACGAGGAGGGCTTCGGCGTCTTCGCCGTCGAACTGCTCGCCTCGGGGGAGCTGATCGGGGCGGTGGGGCTGTCGGTGCCGGAGTTCCTGCCGGAAGTGCTGCCGGCCGTCGGCATCAGCTGGCGGCTCGGCCGGCCGTTCTGGGGCCAGGGCTACGCCTCCGAGGCCGCCCACGCCACCTTGGAGTTCGCGCTCCAGGACCGCGGGCTGGACCGGGTGGTCGCGATCAACCGCGCGGGCAACGAGGAGTCGGAGAACGTGATCCGCAAGCTCGGCATGGTGTCCGAGCGCGAGACGACCGACCCGGAACTCGGCCACCTGCTCCAGATCCACGGCATCGACCTCACGGAGTACGAGGCCTGACCGGCCCCCCGCCCCCAGGTCCGACCGCCCCGGCCGGCCCTGCGGGGATCAGCCGGGCGGCGGGGTGCGGGGGGCCTGCGCCGCACCGCCCGCACGGACTGCCGCCAGCGCGGCCGCGTGTACGGCGGCGGGGCGGCCGTGGTGCGGGACGGGGCTGCCCGTGAGGGTGTACCACTCCTCCGCGTCGGTGTACTGGATCCCGATCCGGACCAGGCCGCCCGCCGCCACCGTGGTCCGCACGGTCAGCGGTCCGGTGATCACCCCGACCTCGTCGGTCATGGCCCCGCCGGGCCCGGCGGGCACCTCGTCCTGCCATTGCACCTGCTGCTGCCGTTCCGTCATGCGGCGCAACTGTCCAGCATCTTCGTCAGCATCTTCTTCTCCGCTTCCGTCACCGTCAGGCCGTACGTGGACTTCACGGTCGTCCAGGCCCGTCCGTACTGGCACCAGCTCGACGGGTCCGGCGGCTGCCACAGGTCCGGGCTCTGATCGCCCTTCGACCGGTTGGAGGCCGCGGTCACCGACAGCAGCTGGGGGTGGGTCAGGTCGTTCGCGAACGCCTTGCGCTTGGCCGCGTCCCAGGCGGCCGCGCCCGAGCGCCACCCCTCGGCGAGCGGCACGATGTGGTCGATGTCCATCTTCGACGCGTCGGTGACCGTGGCGCCGTCGTACAGGCTCTTCCACGTCCCCGATACGGCCCGGCACTCGCCGTCGCGCGTCACGCCGGTGCCGTCCCGCTTGAGGACCACCTCGCGGGTGTCGCACTTGTCGCCCTGCTCGGCCCAGTGCGTGAACTTCGCCCGGCTGTAGCCGGCCATCGTCCCGGGCGCCGCCACCTTCAGCGCCGCCAACTGCGTCCGGGCCACGGCCGCACTGACCATTCCGGGCAGTACGTCCCCGCCGGCGGGCCCGGCACCACCGCCCGGCACCGCCGGACCGGACGGCGGCGGCGCCGACGCCTTCGGGTCCGCGCCCGAGGGAGCACCGGTACCGGAGCACCCGGCCGCGGCCAGCAGCGCCGAAGCCGCCAGAACCGCACCCCACACCCGTATCTGACGTTCCATGGCCCCACCCCGAACAGCCGGCTCCGCACCCTGTCGCCCGAAAGACTACCCAGAACCGGACATTCAACCGGCGGGCCACCCCTGGGCGGGCGTTGTCAGTGCGCCTCGCTAGTCTCCCGGCATACCGCAGCTCAGAGGGGCCTTCCCGCCCCGGTCGATGCTGCGCGGAACCGGATCGGGCAGGCGGAGGGGCACGCACTGATGGCATGGCTGGCGGCGGGCGAGGGGTACGAGATCGCCCTGGTGGAAGGGAAGGTGGCGGCGAGGTCCGCCACCGGCCGCTCGGCGGGACGGCAGTTGAAGACCCTGCCCAAGGCGCTGCGCGACCACCCGGAGGTGGACCGGCTGCGCAGGCTCGCCGCCTGGCTCGACCGGCACGAACAGGCCTGCGTGGAACAGGTGGACGCGTGGATGGTGTCCTCGCTGCCGGTGCCGACCGCACTGCTCGCCCGGGTGTGGCCGGACGAGGCCTGGCAGCGCGCGCTGCGCGACATCGCCGTCGTCGGCGAGGACCCGGACGAGGCCGGTTTCCTGCGGGACGCCGGCGACTCCGGGGAGCTGAAGGTGGTCAACCTCGACGGCGAGACCGTACGGCTCTCCCCGCGCACGGTGACCCTGCCGCACCCGGTGCTGCTGCCCGACCTGGAGGACGTACGGGACTTCGCGGCCGAACTCGGCATCGTGCAGCGCGTCGAGCAGATCCACCGGCCCACCTGGCACAAGCCCGAGGGGCTCGCGGCCACCGCCACCGAGGTGCGCGACTACGCGGGCGGGAAGTTCCCGAACCGCTTCAGCCTGGCCGCCCGGGCGACCGGCCTCGGTTACCGCGTGTCCGGAGGCTACGCCACCTGCAAGGTCCGCGACACCGGCCGCGGCGTGGAGGCGGCGGTGTGGATCGGCGAGCCGTACTACGACGACGACTCGACCACCGGTGCCCTGAGCTGGCACGACGAGGAGGGCCGGGCGGTACGCCTGGCGGAAGTCGGACCGGTGGCCTGGTCCGAGGGCATGCGGATGGCCGCGGCGCTGTACGCCGGGCGCACGATCGAAGAGGGCGGGGACGCACGATGAGCACCACCGACACCACCGGCACCACGGCCGCGACCGAGGCCGAACTGCTCCTCACGGCGGGCGCAGTGCTGCCCGTCGGCACCCCCGGCGCCGGCCCCTCCGCCGTGGACCTCACCGCCCGCACCTACCGCCACCCCGCCCTCGGCGACGACCGCGTCGTCGTCCGGCTGGCCGCCGCCGAACTGGGCCCGGCCGAGGACCTGGCCGCCGGGTTCCTGGGCCTCGTCCTCGACGAGGGCGAGCCGCCCGTCGTCGGCCTCGGCCGGCGCCAGGCCCTCGGCTTCCCCGAATGGGTGCTCGTCCACCACCCCGAGGACGGCCACCACGCCCTCGCCGTCGTCCCCGAGCTCGACCGGGCCGCCCGCCAGGCCAAGACCAAGCCGAAGGCGGCCCTCGACGCCTGCCACGAACTGGCCGGCCGGCTCGCCGCCGCGGTGCCGCACTTCCTGCCCGTCTTCTACGAGCAGGCCGCCCGGCTCTTCCTCGCCGTCGAGAACACCACGTACGCCGCCCAGATGTTCGGCCGCGCCCGCAGCAGCGAGGCCCAGCACGGCCTGGCCGTCGACGAGGACCGCCTCGACGCCGTCTTCCTCGAATTCGCCCTGGTCGGCGCGCTCCCGGTGAAGGTCCTCACCGGCTACGCCAAGGAACTCTCCGCCCGCGTGAGCCCCGACGAGGCCTACACCCGCTTCCGCCGCCTGTGCGTGCGCCGCACCGCCGGCGGCCTGCCGCCCTCCGCGCAGGCCGCGACCGAACTGCGCCGCCTGGCCCGCGCCGCCGGCCTGTCCGGCAGCGAGGCCGAGCAGGACTACCTCGCCGAACTGCTGCCGCTGCCCGCCACGCTGCGCGCCGCGTACGGCTGGTGGAAGGCCCACCGCACCGCGCTGATCGCCCTGGCCCGCCGCGTGCCGGCCGTCCGCGGCACCCTCCTCGAACTGATGCCGCCCGCCGGCGGCGACGGCGAACTGTCCGACCTGTGGCTGGACGTCCTGGAGCAGTCCGGCGCCACCGCCGGGCTCATCGACGCCGGCCTGCCCGCCGAGCAGCGGTGCGCGGACGGCACGGCCGGCTGGCTGGAGCGCTACCACAGCGCCCGCCACAGCGGCTGGGGCCGGCGCCTCACCCCGCCCGCCCTGCTCGGCCTCGTCGCCCGCGCCGCCGACCGGCTGCGCACCGAACTGGCCGCGCCCGGCCGCACCGAGGGCCTGCGCATCGGCGGCGAGGACGTGAACCTGCTCGACCTGCTGCTCTCCCTCGGCATCCCGGTCGCCGACCCCGACGAGGACCCCGCGACCACGGGCCCCCACCGCCGGCCGCAGCTCAACCTGGCCTCCTGGGCCTCTTCCGAGGAGAAGGCCCGGCGCGACCTCCTCGCCCTCGCGGCCGACCAGCGGTTCGTACCCTCGTTCCGGCGCGCGGCCGACTCCTTCGGCGACGCCGGCTCCGGAGCGGACGTGATGCGCCGGCTCGCCGCCTCGCCCGGCGGCCGCCCCCTGCTCACGGCATGGATGCAGGAAGTCGCCCGCAACTCCACTTCCTCGGGCCTGCCCGCCTTCCCCGCCGCCATCCAGCGGCTGACCTGGCTGCCCGCCGAGGCACTCGAACTCGCCCGCGACGAGGTCGCCGCAGCGGCCGCCGCCGACCTCGGCGAGATCCTCGCCCGGACCCTGCGCGGAGGCCTCTTCGAGGAGTTCGCCTGGCCCGCGTTCGAGGAGGCCCTCGTCGAGCTCGCGGACCGCAAAGCCCTGCGCCGCGGGAACCTGACCGTCGTCGAGGCCTGGCCGTACCTCATCGTCGCCAACTCCCTCCAGGTCCGCGTCATCGACGCCGACTCCACGGTGCTCACCCACGACCTGCGCGCGCCGGCCGACGGCTCGCACGGGTACGGATTCCACTACGTCGACGGCGCCCTGCTCGTCTTCTGGACCTCCTGGCCCTCCGGCGAGACCCAGGGCTACTGGCACACGGCGCCGCACCACGTCTTCTCGCTCGGCTCCTACCGCACCCGCTGGTCGATGCGCTCCGACCACATCAGCCTGCCCCTGCCCGGGGGCGGCCGCGCCACGGGCGGCGGCGTCCTGCACGCGGGGGACACCGCTCTCCCCGCCGAGCAGGCCCTGCTGTCCGACGGCACCTCGTACTGGGTGTGGCAGCGCCGCGAGCAGGACCAGGACGCCGGCTGGCGCGAGTACGCCCCGGCCGACGGCGCGCGCGGCCGGCACTCCCAGCCCGCCTTCCTCGCCGACGCGCTGCGCGCCCACCCCTCGAACGCGTTCCTCTCCGCCCGCTCCTGCTGGCTGCGGCCCGCCCCCACCGTGGACGGCTCGGCCCTCGCCGCGCCCGTCGACGGGCTCCTCGGCTGGCGCGTCGTACGCCTCCCCGGCCAGGGCTGGGAGGGCTGCGACACCGCCGGACGCACCGTCCGCACGCCCGAGGGCAGCGAGATGCCCGTCGCGGCCCTCGCCTTCCCCGGCGACGACCGGCCGCGCGCGCTGAGCCGGCGCTGGCGCGAGCTCCTCATCAGCGACCCGGACGGCGTCGTCACCGCCCAGACCCGCGGCGACCACCGCAGCAACCAGGACTTCGCCACCGGCAGCGTCGACCTCCCGCCGCTCGCCTTCTGGTACGCCCTGCGGCCCCGCGACCCGGACGGCTCCGCCGCCCTGCGCACCGCCGACCGCGACACCGTCGCCGCCCTGCTGGAGGCCGCCGCGCAGGCGGAGAAGGCCTCCGACCTGCCCGGCCTGGTCACCGCGGCCCTGCCGCAGGTCACCGCGGAGCCGCTGGTCGGCGGCATCGTCGAGGTCCTGCGCTTCGCCCTGGCCCAGCAGGAGGCCCTCGACGGCATCGCCGCCCGCCTCGACCCCGGCACGGGCGCGGCCGGCGCTGCCGACGAGCAGCAGGGACCCCTCGACGCGCTCATCGCGACCGGGCTGTCCGGCATCGTCGGCCCCGGCTACTACCACTGGGGCACCGACAACGACGTCACCCACCGCTTCCTGGCCCGCCTCGCCGAGGCGTGCGCCGACACCGCCGCCGTCGCGGTGCCCGGCCGGCTGCACTTCGACATGCCCGCACTGGAGTACTCCGCCCTGCCCTTCACCCCGCTGCTCGACGAGCCGGCCGCGGTCGCCTACCGGGCCGTCGGGCCCGGCACCACCGAGGAGGAGCGGGCCGCGCTGTGCACCGTGCTCGCCCAGGTGGACGCCCTCGGCCTCGCCTCCGCGCAGGGCTCCGCCGACCGCTGGCGGCGTGTCGTGGTCCACCTCGACCACCCCCACCTGCGCACCCCCGACGGCATCGACCGCCACCCCGGCCACCGCAGCCTGCTCCCGCTCGGCGGGGGCGCCGTCCTCGCCCGCACCGAGGACAGCCTCACCGTGCCGGACGGCCACGATTTCGGGGCGCTGCTGTACGACCCCACCGGGGCCTTCGCCGTTCCCGGCCCGTACACCGTCCGCACACAGGCCCCCCTCGGCGACCGCGAACGCGGCCCCGGCTGGCTCAAGGCCTTCCTGACCGAGGCCGCCGAGCGCGGCCCCGCACCGCTGCGCCTCGAAGCCGCCGACGAGTTCGCCCGCCTGACCGGCGTCTCCGCCACCGCGGCCCGGCTGCTGCTGGCCGGCCTGCCGAACATCGACAGCTGGGAACACCACTTCCTGCCGGCCGCGCTGCGCACCGCCCTCGATGTCAAGGCCGCCGACGCCAAGCACGCCCGCACCGAACTCAAGGCGCTCGACATCGAGGTCCGGCGCGCCGTGGTCGCCGCGCTGCTGCCCGCCGACCCGGCGCGGCTGTGGACCGAGGGCCCGGACGTGGCCGCGGCCGCGGAGGTGTGGAACCGGCGCGTGGGCCGCCGCACGCCCGTTCCCGAGTGGCTGCTCGCCGAGGCCACGCGCGCCCTGGGCACCTTCTGGGCCGTACACCAGGCACTCCCGGCCGTCCTCGACCCCGCCGCCTCCAGCGCGCTGGGCACCGACGTCGAGTGGAGGGTCCACGAGGGCCGCATCGAGCGCTGCACGCCCGGCGGTGAGGCGCTCACCGGGCCCATCCTGAACGGCGCGCTGTCGCTGACGGCCTGGCTGGCCCACCGGCTGCCCGCCGGCGACCCCGTACGCGCCGCCCTGCCGCCGGTGCTCACCGCCATACGGCAGCGGCTGGCCGCGCCCGGGCTCCTCCTCGCCCTGGGGCACTGCGCGGGGCTGGGCGCCTTCCGCGCTGCCGCCGGCACCCCGACGGAGACGGGCGAGGGCCACGAGCGCTACGGTGCGGTCGTCCTGGCCAAGGACCACTGGCCGGTGCTGCGCACCGCCCTGCTCGACTCCACCGGCTCCGACCCGTACCTGCCGGTGCTGCGCGGCACCGACCAGCGGCCCTCCGCCGTCGAGACGGCCCTGCGCCTCGCCCACCTCCCGGGCTTCGCCGCACTGCTGGCGGATCCGGGCGCCCCGGCCGCCGGCGCGGTGGACGAGGACGGCACCTGGTGGCCGCAGGACCCGGGCCTCTCGGTACCGGAGCTGGTCGCCGAGGTGTCCCAGGCCCACGGACTCGGCCAGGACGCCGCCACGGTCTACCTGATGCTGCTCGCCATGCCCGACCCCACCGACCGCAACGTGGCGCGCTGGACCGGCTGGAAGCCCGCCCGGCTGAAAGCCGCCCGCGCCGAACTGGCCGCCACCGAGCTGGTGGTGTCGGCGAGCCGGACCCGGGCCGGACGCTCCCTGTTCCTGCCCGGCGGCTGGACCGAGACGGCCTCCCCGACCGTGCCGCTGGAGTCCTGGAAGCTGCCCATGTTCGACGCCCTCGCCCCGGGCGGATCGCCGGTGCTGGGCGTCCTGGTGCCGGGTGAACCGGCCGCGGACCTCTACCGGCGGGCCTGGCAGCGGGTCCGGGAGGGCGACGTACCGCGCTTCGAGGAACTGAAGGTCAAGCGCACCCGCCCCAGGGCGGGCCGCCGCTGACACCCCCGCGCCTCGGCCGGCGCTGGGCCGGCCCTTGGGCGGCCGGCGCCCCCCCGGCCGTGGGGCGCCCGCTCGCGGCGGACGCCCCACGGCCCCCTCCCTCCTGCTTCCGGAAAACCCGAGAGGACCCTCCCATGACCCTCACCGACCAGGCCGCCGGGCCGTCGGCCACCGCGGCGGCTACGGCGCCGCCCCGGCAGATCCTGCCCGCCGAGGAGCGCCACGCGGCCGAACTCGCCTTCCTCGCCGCCCAGGACACCGGTCCCCGGCCGCCCGGCTGGGCGCTCACCCCGCGCGCCGTCGTCACCTTCGTCTGCGGCAGCGACGGCGAGGAGCTCGCCCTGCCCAAGCGCCGCGCCGGGCTCCCCGCCAAGCTGGCCATCGCCCCCAAGTTCGTCGGCGAACGCGCCCTCGTAGAGCGCTGCGTCGTCACCCTCGCCGGAGACCGCGGACTGCTGCTGACCGGTGAACCCGGAACCGCCAAGTCGATGCTGTCCGAACTGCTGGCCGCCGCCGTCTGCGGCACCAGCTCCCTCACCGTGCAGGGCACCGCCGGTACGACGGAGGACGCCTTCCGCTACGGCTGGAACTATGCCCTGCTGCTCGCCCAGGGACCCAGCCGGCAGGCCCTCGTCGACTCCCCGGTGCTCTCCGCCATGCGGACCGGACGGGTCGTGCGCGTCGAGGAGATCACCCGCTGCCTGCCGGAGGTGCAGGACGCGCTGGTGTCGATCCTGTCCGACCGGCGCGTCAGCGTGCCCGAACTGACCGCCACCGAGGACGCCGTGGTCTCGGCGGCCCCCGGGTTCACGGTCATCGCCACCGCCAACCTGCGCGACCGCGGCGTCTCCGAGATGTCCGCCGCCCTCAAGCGGCGCTTCAACTTCGAGACGGTCGCGCCGATCGCGGACGCGGACGCGGAGGCGACCCTGATCCGCCGCCAGGCCGTGGCCGCCGTACAGCGGGCGGGCGCCGCGTTCGGAGTCGACGACGCCGTGCTCGACGCGCTCGTCACCGTCTTCCGGGACCTGCGCTCGGGGCGCTCCGCGGAGGGCTGGGACGTGGAACGCCCCGGCACGGTCATGTCCACCGCCGAAGCCGTCCAGGTGGCCGCCTCCCTGGGGGTCGCCGCGGCCTACCTGCCGGGCGGCGACGTCCTGGACCTGCTGCCGGGGCACCTGCTGGGTGTGGTCCGCAAGGACGACCCGGCCGACCACGGCCGCCTGCTGGGGTACTGGGACGGCCCCGTCCGCCGCCGCGCCGAGGACGGCTCGGCGATGTGGCGCCGCCTGTGGGACCTGCGCGGGAGCCTGCGATGAGGGCGTCCCGCCCGGCCGCGGCGTCCGCCCGCGCGCTCCCGGCCTCCGCCTCGGGGATGCGGGCCGTCACCGGGGCGACGGAGGCCGGCGCGGACGCGGGGGCCGGTCCGCGGGCCGTGGTGGACGCGCTCGCCGCGTCGCGCGAACCGTACCTGCTGGGAGTGCGCCACCACAGCCCCGCACTGGCCGCGGTGGTCCCGGCGCTGCTGGACGCGTCCGGGGCGGAGGTCGTCTGCGTCGAGCTCCCGGCCGACTTCCAGCCGTGGCTGGAGCACCTGGCCGACCCGGAGACCACGGCTCCCGTCGCCCTGGCCGGCACGGGCGTGGACGGGCGCCTGGCGTTCTACCCGTTCGCCGACTTCTCCCCGGAGCTGGCGGCGATCCGCTGGGCGCGGGCGCGCGGCGTGGAGGTCCGCTGCTGCGACCTCCCGCTGTCGGCCCCGGCCTGGACGGACCCCTCTGCGGCCCTGCCCCCGGACCCGCCCGGGTCCCCGCGGCCCCGGGACCCGGGCGCGGACCCGGCCCGCGCGGACGCGGAGTCGGCGGCGGACCCGGCGGCCGCGGCCTCGCCCCGGGGGCGGCGGCCCTTCGCCGAGGCCCTCGCCGCAGCCGGTACCGGCCGCGACGGCGAAGACCTGTGGGACCGGGCGGTCGAGGTCCTGGCGCCCGGCTGCACCCCCGAGGCCGTCCGCCGCGCAGCCCTCGGCGTCGGCTGGGCGCTGCGCCAGGACGCCACCGTCCCCGCCACGGACCTGGCCCGCGAAGCCCGCATGCGCGCGGTCATCAGCGCCGCCGGCGCCGGAGGCCGCCGGGTGGCGGCGGTGGTCGGCGCCTTCCACGCCCCGGCCCTGACCGGCCCCGCACCCCTGCCCCCCGGCTCCGGCACGGCCGCCGTACCGCTCGCGCAGGCCGGCGGGGCGGGCGCGGCGGAGACCGGCGGGGCGGGTGACGCGGAGGGCGGCGAGGCAGGCGCGGCCGTGGTGACCTCGTTCGTGCCCTACTCCTTCGACCTGCTCGACTCCCGGTCCGGTTACCCCGCCGGCATCCGCGACCCGCTCTGGCAGCAGGCCGTCCTGGAAGCCGGCGGTGACCCCCGGAAGCTGCGCGAGGCGGCGTCCGCCGCCGTCGTCGGGATCTGCCGGGAGCTGCGCCGGGCCGGGCACACCGCCGGGACCGGGGAGGCCGCGGAGACCCTGCGGCTCGCCTGCGACCTGGCCGCCTTGCGGGGGCTGCCCGCCCCCGGCCGGGGCGAGCTCCTCGAAGCGGTGTCCACGGTGCTCGGCCAGGGCGAACCACTGGGCCGGGGCCGCGCGTTGGCCCGCGCCCTCGAAGCCGTGCTCGTCGGCACCGCCCGCGGCCGGACCAGCCCCCACGCCCCCCGCTCCGGACTCGGCCCCTCCGTCGAGGCGGAGCTCGCGGAGCTGCGACTGCCCGGCCCCGAGGACCCGGCCGCGCGCGAGGTCCGCCTCGACCCGCTGCGGTCCGCCCTCGACGGACGCCGCGAGGTGCTCCTGCAGCGCCTGCTCGTCTGCGGCTCCTCGTACGCGGAGCCCCTCGCCGTGGCCGCCACCGGCGACGGCACCGCCCTCGGCACCAAGTGGCGCCTGACCTGGACGCCGTCCGTGCCCGCCCGTCTCGACCTCGCAGGCGTCCGCGGGGTCACCGCCGCCCAGGCCGCCGCCGGGACCCTCCGGGACACCGCCCGGCGGGCCGCCGCCGACGGCGGTCCGACCCCGGCGCAGATCCTCACCGGCCTGGCCGCCGCCGCGCGGTGCGATCTGCCCGAACTGGTCGACGTACGGCTGGAGGAGGCCGCAGCCGTCCTCCCGCACACGGCCACCCTGCCCGAACTACTGGAGTCCCTCGACCTGTTGGAGGCACTGGCCCGCGGCCACCTGCCCGGCACCGGCGACGTCTCCCGCACCGCCGCCACCGTACTCGCCGGTGAACTGCTCGAAGCCGCCGTACGGTCCCTGCCCGGTCTGGCCGGCAGCGAGGACCCCGCCGACGCACGCGCCCTCGTGGCCCTGGCCGACCGCGCCGCCGGCCGCCACCTGGGCCTGCGCATGGACACCGCCCTGGCCGAACTGGCCGTCCAGGCCTCGCCGCTGGTGCAGGGCGCCGCCCTGGCCGTACGGGTCCTCCTCGACCTCGACCCGGCCGACGGGCTCGGCGACCGCGCCGCCGGCTGGATCGACAGCGCCTGCACCCCGGACGGCCGCCGCGCCCTGACCCGCCGGCTCGGGGGCGTCCTGGTCGCCGCAGGGCCCCTGCTGGCATCATCCGAGGCCGCCCTCACCCCCGTCCTCGACCGGGTCGACACCCTCGCCGACCAGGAGTTCCTGGACCGGCTCCCGGCCCTGCGCGGCGGCTTCGACGCCCTCGCGCCCGCCGCCCGTGACCGGCTGCTCGACACCGTCACCGAACGGCTCGGCGACCGCGTCGACCTGTCCCTCGACGCGCCCCCGGCCCTGCTCGCGCTCTGGGCCGCCGCGGACGCCGCCGGTACCGCCGCCGTCAAGGCACTTCCGCTGCCACCGCGCGGTACCCCGCCCCCGCCGCGGGACTCCGAACCGGCGGCCGGCGCCTCGACCGGACCCGCCCCCGTACCGGAGGACCGCAGGCTCGCACCCGCCGACCGCTGGCGGCTGCTGCTCGGCCGCCGCCGGGACCAACTGCCCCCGGGCGCCCGGCGTTACGCCCACGCCCTGGACGAGCTGTACGGCACCGGCCGCGGCGAGGGCTCCACCGACCTCGACGCCGGCCCGGGAGGCGCCACCGGACCGGGAGGCGGCCGGGAGGCCTCCTTCCCCACGGCCCGCGAATGGGCAAGGGAACTGGAGTCCCTCTTCGGGGCCGACGTACGCGAGGAGGTGCTGGCCGAGGCGGCCGACGCCGGCCGCGCCGACGTACTGACCCAGCTCGACCCCCAGGCCGTACGTCCCTCCGTGGAGCTGCTGAGCTCCGTGCTCTCCCGCGCCGGGGGCATGCCCGAGGCCCAGCTCGCCCGACTGCGGCCCCTGGTGCGGCGGCTCGTCGACGAACTCTCCAGGGAGCTGGCCACCCGGCTCCGCCCGGCGCTCTCCGGCCTCACCACCCCGCGCCCCACCCGCCGCCCCGGCGGCCGGCTGGACCTGGCGCGGACCCTGCGGGCCAACCTCGCCCACACCCGCCGCCTCGCCGACGGCAAGGCGGTCGTCGTCCCCGAACGGCCCGTCTTCAGCACGCGCGTGAGCCGGGAGGCGGACTGGCGGCTGATCCTCGTCGTGGACGTGTCCGGTTCGATGGAGGCCTCCGTCATCTGGTCGGCCCTCACGGCGGCCGTACTCGGCGGCGTACCCACCCTGTCCACCCACTTCCTCGCCTTCTCCACCCAGGTGGTGGACCTGACCGACCGGGTCGAGGACCCCCTCTCGCTCCTGCTGGAGGTGCGGGTCGGCGGCGGTACCCACATCGCCGCGGGTCTGGCCCACGCCCGCTCACTGATCACCGTCCCGAGCCGCACCCTCGTCGTCGTGGTCAGCGACTTCGAGGAGGGCGGCCCGATCGGCGGCCTCCTCGGAGAGGTCCGCGCCCTGGCCGCCTCCGGAGCCCATCTGCTGGGCTGCGCCGCGCTCGACGACTCCGGTACGCCGCGGTACTCCGTCCCCGTCGCGCGCCGGCTCGTCGCCGCCGGGATGCCGGTGGCCGCGCTCAGCCCCCTTGCCCTCGCCCGCTGGGTGGGCGACCGCCTCCGTGGAGAAGCCCGTTGAGCACCGACCACCTGCCGCAGCCGCAGCTGCCGCCCGTCGCCCCCGAGGTCCTCGCCGAAGCCGTGGAGAGCCTCACCGCCCGGCTGAGGAAGAAGCTCGACACCGCGATCGAGGGCTGCGCCGACGGTGCCGGGGCGGGGCCCGACGGCAGCGTCACCGTACGCTTCGGCGAGGACGCCCTCGTCACCCTGCGGCCGGGTCCGGACGGCACGGTCGCCGCCGCCGAACAGGCGGTGTGCAGCTGCCTGCTGGCGCCCCGCTGCCTCCACCGCACGGCGGTCCTCGCCGCCTCCCCTCTCGCCGCCCCCACCGCCGGGCCGGACCCCGCACCGGCGCCGGCGCCCGGCCCCGGCCCCGCCCCGGCTCCCGCCCGGGCCGAGGACGCCGATGCGCAGACCGGCCCGGCGGACCGCGCCGGGTGCGCACCGGCCTCGGCCACGGCATCCGGGCCCGGCGGGACGGGCCAGGGGGCTCCGGCCGGCGACCCGGAGGTGGCGACCGCGCTCAGTGGTGCGCAGCTGCGGGCTGCGGGCGGGCTGTGGCAGGCGGCGGCCGAGGCCCTTGCCGCGGGCGTCACCGCCGGTGGTGCGGTGGTGCAGGCCGAGCTGCTGCGGGCCGGCCACACCGCCCGCCTGGCAGGGCTGCCGCGGGCCGAGGCCGCCGCGCTCCGGGTCGTACGGGGGCTGCGCGCGGCCCGCGAGCGCAGCGGCGGCCACCGGCTCGCCGACCTCACCGTCGCCTTCCGCGAACTCCTTCACATCGCCGGGCTGTTGGCCTCCGGCGCGACCGGACCGGAACTGACCGGCACCGCCCGCCGCGCCTACCGCCCGGGCGGCAGCCTGCGCGTGTACGGCCTGTGCCGCGAGCCGGTGCTCTCCGCCACCGGATACGGGGGAGTGGTCACCCACCTCATGGGCCCCGACGGCAGCGCCTACTCGGTCTCCGACGTGCGCCCGGGCGGCCTGGTACGCGCCCGGGGCGCGGGCTCCGCCCCGGTCGCGCTCGGCGGTGCCACCCTCGACCACGAGGGCCTCTCCCGCGGGGGCCTGCGCATCGCCGGAGCCACCGTCTCCTCCGACGGCCGCCTCGGCGCCGGACGCGGGGTGCAGGCGACCCCGCTGCGCGGAGTCCCGTGGACCGGGGAACCGGCCGCCACCCTGTTCGCCCGCCCGGCGGCGGAGGCGGTGGCCGCCCAGCTCGCCGGCCCGGACCGTGATGCGCCCCCGGACGCGGAGGCCGGGTCCCGGCTCCTGGGCTGCGAGGTGCGGGTCGTGGGCGCCGACGGCGAGGACCTCCTGGTCCGCGAGACCCGGGAGGGCGCCCCGCTGCTCCGGCTGCGCGCCGCCCACCCCCACCCGGAGCTCCCGCACACGGACAACCTGCGCCGGCTCGCCGCCCGCCCCGGGCTGGTGATCCGCGTCCTGGGCCGGCCCGACCTGAACCGGGCCGCGACCCTGCGCCCGCTGGCGGTCGGCCCGGCGCCCGGCGCGGAGTACACCCTGCGGCTGCCCGAGGAGTGGCTCGGCCGCGCCGACCTCGGCTACGACCGGCTCCAGGGCAGCCACTTCCCGCCCGCCCCCGCCGCTTGCGACCCGGTGGCCCCCGGCCCGGCGGGCACCGCCGCGGACGGCCCGGACCCGCTGGCGGACTCCCCGCTGTGGCGGGTACGCCGCCTGCTCGAAACCGGGGTCGCGGGCGGCCGCCGGGCCGTCGCCGAAGCGGCCCGCGGAGCCGAGCCGCTCGCCGCGAACGGCCCGCTGCGCCGGGCCGGGTTCACCGCGGCGGCGGAGTCGGCCGCCGCCCTCGCCGCCGAGGCGGACCACCGCCCCCGCGACGCCTTCGGCCGCCTGACCGACCCCTCGGCCGACGACTACGCCTGGGCCTGGCTGGCCGCGGCGACGCACCTGGCCGCGGCCGGGCGTTCGCTCGTCGCCGCGTCCTGGAAGGAGGCCCTGCCGTCGACGTAGCGCCGGACCCGCGACGGCAGGCCGCCCTCCTCCCCCCCCGGAGGCCGCGCGGCTTACCGGCGCTGTCGTGCCGCCAGGACCGGGGAGGTGTCCGGACCGCCGGCCTCGCGCAGCCATGCGTCGAGAACGGTGAAGTCGGCGTCCGTGAGACCGAATGCGGGGTCGATCCGGTGGAGCAGGGCCCGGCCCGGGTGGTGGCCGGCCACCCATGCCCGGTCGGCGTCGGTGATCTCGTCGTCCACCCAGGCGAACGGGCGCCCCGCCGCCCGCTCGACGAGGGTGCGGGTCTTCCAGTGGGGCCCGCCCACGTGCCCGTCCCCGTCCTCCGCGGTCTCGGCCCAGGACACCACCGGCAGCTCCGGCAGCCGGGCCCGGGGCCCGACCCACTCGTTCGCGTCGTCGCCCCAGGTCGTCGCCCACACCAGCGTGCACGGCAGCGCCGACAGCCGCGGTCCGAGGGAGGGGTCGATCCGGGCGAGCAGCGGATTCGCGGAGTGCTCCCCGTACGTCGGGTAGCCGTACGGCCGTTGCTCCCGCGTCGCCCCGAAGGGGATGAGCGGGCCGTCGACATCGAGGAAGAGGAGCGGCCGCGGCCGTCCGGTACCGGTCATCCTCCTCACGGTAGTCGTTGCCCTGGCGTGGAACCGTGGCGGCCCCGATCACCTCTTCATGGTCGAGGGGGAGGGACCATGTCGAAGAAGGCCGCATCCGAGTCCACGTTCATGTCCGGGTCCGCGGTCCGCAGGGCGGTGGCGGCGGGGCTGCTGTGCGCCGTGCTGGCGGCCTGCGGGACCCGGCACGCGGGCGAGGCCGCCGCACCGCCGTCCCCGGTGCCCGCGCACGAGCCGTGCGGCCTGGACCTGGACCTGACCACCGACGACGACGGCGCCGGCAACGCGGGCCCGCCGACGGACGAGGAGACGGGCTACGCGGGCCCGCCCACCGACCAGGAGACCGGTTACGCGGGCCCGCCCACCGACCAGGAGACGGGTTACGCCGGCCCGCCCACCGACCAGGAGACGGGCTACGCCGGCCCGCCCACCGACCAGGACACCGCAGCGCCGGATCCGAGCACCACCGACCCGGACGTGACCAACGGCGCGGGCCCGTGCGGTGGCGCCGGATGGTTCGACATGACCCGCGATTTCAACGCCTACTACGCCGAGCACCGTACGCCCCAGGACCGGCTCCTGCCCGCGCAGGCCGTCCAGCAGGCGAAGGTCCGTACGGCCGGGGGAGCCGGCGAGGCGGTGGTGACCTTCCGGACCGGCTCCGTCGGCAAGGGGCTGGGGGAGGACGCCCGCCGGGTGGCCCAGGTGTTCGCGGCATGGCGGCAGCAGGTCTACGGGGACAAGGGCACGGTGTCGGTCCGGACGACCGGGGGCGAGGTCGTCACCACCGCGCCCTGGTGACCGGAGCGCTCCCACGCCGGGGACCGCACCGGCATCGCCCGACTCACGGCCACTGCGCGTCCCACAGGTCGCACCGGTGCTCGGCTCGTGCATCCACGGTGCGGATCCCGCCGGCCCCGGGCGCCAGGGCCAGCACGGTCCGGCCGGGGCCGAAGCGCGGCCACACGGGTGCCCCGGCCGCCCGCGGCACACCGCTGCGGGCGAAGGCGGTCCAATAGCCGGCCATCCGGTCCGACAACCCCTGCTGCGGCCCCGTCAGCGAGACGCCCATGCTGAACAGGTAGGGCAGTTCGAAGCCGTGCGCGGCCCCGTACGGGAGGCCCTCCACCTCCGGCAGCCCGGTGAAGTTCGGCGCGTCCCGGTCACTGAACCGGTAGGCGTACGTCGGCACGTGCCGCGCCAGCGCGCGGCCGTCCCGCAGCGCGGGGCAGGTGAACGAGGCGTCGGACAGCACGGCGGCGAAGGCCAGCGCAGGCGTCGGGTACGCCCGCGCGGGGTAGCGCGCGGCGATGGCGCGGGCGGCCGGCGCGCCGAAGGACCGCTCCAGCCGGTCCAGGTAGCCGGCCTCGTCGCCCACGGGGAAGACGGCCAGGGTCTGGCCCAGGAAGATCCGCATCTCGTCCTGATTGGTGCCCGTGACCACCGGTACCCGGTGGAAGCGGCCCTGCTCCAGGGCCCGGCGCGGTTCCACCGGCAGCAGGGTGGTGCCGTAGGAGACGAGGGAGAAGTCCTGCATCAGCTCGGGGGTCGCGAGCCGTGCCGGGTCCAGCTCGCGCAGGCAGTCCAGTACGGCGGACGGTTCCGCCCGGCCGCAGCCGAGCCGGTCCGCGGCGGCGACCCCCTTCTCGACCGTGCGCTGCTCGGGCACGAAGGGCTCGTACCTGCCCAGGGTGGGGAGCAGCGACCAGGGCGGCATGGTGGTCGAGCACGAGCCGCTCTGCAGGACCGCCCGCTGGAAGAGGCCGCCCGAGGCCGGTGAGGTCAGGTGCGCGCAGACGCTGAGCCCGCCCGCCGATTCGCCGAACAGCGTGACGTCGTACGGGTCGCCTCCGAAGCCGGACGCGTTCGCCCGCACCCAGCGCAGGGCCGCCTGCTGGTCGGCCAGGGCGAAATCGGGTGCCCCGCCGAGGCCCGGATGCCCGAACAGGCCGAAGACGCCGAGCCGGTAGTTGACCGTGACGACCACCGCGTCACCCTGGACGGCGAGCTGCTCCGGGCGGTAGAGGTCGCCGGCGCCGTGGGCGAAACCGCCGCCGTGGAACCAGACCAGGACGGGCCGGCGCCGCTGCCCGTCCGGCGCCGGTGCGCGCGCGGGCGCCGGGCCGGGCGCGGTGACATTGAGGTACAGGCAGTCCTCCGAGCCGGTCGGACCGCCCGGTCCGACCGGGGGCAGTTGCACGCACCGGGGGCCTGGCGCGCCGGCGTCGCGTACGCCGGTCCAGGGCGCCTCGGGCTCCGGCAGCCGCCAGCGCAGCGGGCCGGTCGGCGGTGCGGCGTACGGGATGCCCTCGAAGGTCCGGTGTCCGCCGTGGTCCCGGCCGCGTACCGGTCCGCGATCGGTGGCGACCACGGGGCCGCCCGCCGCCGTGGCCACGGGGCCGTCCACTGCTGCGGTCAGGGGGCGGTCCGCCGCCGCGGCCGCGGGGCCTGCGCCGAGGGCGGTGGCCGGCCAGAGCGCGAGCAGGCACAGCGCCGTGACCCCGCGCCGGACCAGATCCACCGGAGCCATGTTGACGTCCTTTCACCGGGCACGGCCTGTCGAATTCCGCGGCGAGGTTACCCCCGCGCAGGGGCTTCCCAAGCGTGGCGTGGCGCGTTATGGTCCCCGCAACCCGATACCTAACGACGTTAGATTTATGGGCCCTCCCCGCCGGCGGCGCCAGACGGACGCCACCGGCCTCACCCGAGGAGTCATGTCATGAACCTGCCGCGAATGTCCCGGCGTGCCTTCGGTGCCGCCGCCCTCTCCGCCGCGGCCGTCCCCCTGCTGGGCGGCCGCGCGTTCGCCACCCCCGCCGAGGACCCGCACCACGCGCCCGCCGAATGGGAGCCGCACTCCGGCTGCGTCATGGCCTGGCCCTGGGACAAGACGGTCGGCTGGGGCGGGCTGCTCGGCAGCGTCCAGGCCGAGATCGCCGGCATCGCCAAGGCCATCGCCCGCTACGAGACCGTCACCATGGTCGCGGAACCGGGCAAGGCGGCGCAGGCCCGAGCCCAGTGCGGCAGCACGGTGACGGTCACCGAGTACCCGGTCAACGACTGCTGGACCCGCGACACCGGACCGGTCTTCGCCGTGAACGCCGCCAAGACCCACCGCATCGGGCTGGACTTCGGCTTCAACGGCTGGGGCAACAAGTACCCCTTCGACAAGGACGACTTCCTGCCGGTGGGCGTTTGCAGCTACCTGGGCGACACCCGCAAGCCGGTCGACATGGTCCTGGAGGGCGGCTCCGTCATCACCGACGGGCAGGGCACCCTGATCACCACCGAGGAATGCCTGCTCAACCCCAACCGCAACCCCGGCATGACCCGCGCCCAGATCGAGTCCACGCTGCTCGCCGCGTACGGGGCGACCAAGCTGATCTGGCTCCCGTACGGCCTCGCCAACGACACCATCACCAACGGCCACGTCGACCTCGTCGCCGCCTACCTCGGCCCCGCCAAGGTGCTGCTGCACACCCAGCCCGACCCGGCCAGCCCCAACCACGCCCGGATGGCGGCGAACAAGGCGGTGCTCGACGCCGCGACCGACGCGTGCGGGCGGCCCTTCACCGTGGTGGAGATGCAGCACCAGCCGCACTTCCGCCACAACGGCCTGCTGGTGGAGACCTTCAGCTACACGAACTACTACCTGACGAGCGGCAGCGTCGTCGTCCCCACCTCGGGCGAACCGGCCGACTCCCTCGCCCTCGCCCAGTTCGCGACGCTCTTCCCCGGCCGGGAGGTGGTCGGCACCGCGGCGCGCACCCTGGCCTGGGGCGGCGGCGGCGTCCACTGCGTCACCCAGCACGTCCCGCGGGTGAACGGCTAGCGCTCGGCCTGACCCCCGGCCCGCTGACGGCGTTCCAGCGCGCCGCGTACGAAGGCCGCCTGGCCGGCGTGCTGGAGGTCGTCGGCCAGGACGCTGACCAGGCGCACGCCCAGGGTCACTGGCGGATCCCAGCGCTCGTCGACGACACGGTTCAAGTCGGCGGCCGACAGGCCCCGCAGGAAGCCGAGGCTCTGCTCGTGGACCGCGTCGAAGTACCCCAGCAGCAGCTCGCCCGAGTCCACCCGGACCGAGCCGGCCTGCCGCGGAGTCTGGCCGAAACCGGTGGCGTCGGCGGGCAGGGGCAGGGCGAACCGGGTCACCCAGTCCTGGGCGTGCCACACCTGTTCCAGACCCGACGCGTCCGCCACGTGGTCGTCCTGCACCCGGGTCAGGTGCCACACCAGCCAGGTGATCGAGTTGGCCGCCGCGTCGGTCCGTGCGTTCAACTCCTCGGCCGAGAGCCCCTCGACCACCTCGTGCACGACCTCCCGGATCCGCCCGTACCCGTCGGCCAAGACCTCCGTCGCCTTCATCCACCGTCCCCAGACGTGCTCGCGTTCACCTGTGCGTACGGCATCGGCCGGGGCCGGCGGCCACCGGCCGATGCGTGCTGTGCGGGACCCGAGGGGACCGCACTACATGGGATCCATACCCCGGTCGTCGATCTTGCTCTCCTGCTTGCTCTGCTCCTCCAGGCGCCGGGCCTTCTCCTGGAGCCTCCGGCGCTCTTCCGGGTCGGTGGAGCGCTCGGCGGCCCGGTTCAACTCCTGCGCCTTCTCGCGCAACTGCCGGGAACGGCCCTGCGAATCGCCTGTGATGCTCATGCTCACTCCTTGGAGTGTGGGGAAGACGGGCGGTACCAGCGAAACAGCAGCGCCGCGAGCGCGCATCTCGAACGGTCACCGGGCGTGACGGCGGCCGGGAGCTCCCCCGTCCGGCCGCCCCGGATGGCGCAGCGGTGCGGGCTGCGGCTGAATACGACCAGCGTGCGGTGTGCGCCGGCTCCGGTCCCCGCTGGCCTCCCGCGCCCCGCCGCGGCTACGCGAGCAGGTTCACCGCCTGCGTGAACAGCCACGGCATGCGGGCGGCCGCGGGCACGATCCGCCCCGCGAGGCGGGGGTGTTGGCGCGCCCAGAGCAGGGAGGCGGTGAGCGCGCGGTAGCTGCGGGAGAGGTCCCGCCAGGCCCGTTCGTACGCCTGCGGCCGGCCGGCCCGCACGCAGCGGACCAGTTCGCCCGCGGCGGTCAGGGCCAGGGTGAGCCCCTCACCGGTCAGCGCGTCGACGTACCCGGCGGCGTCCCCGACGAACAGCACGCGCCCCGCCACCCGTGCCCGGGCCCGCTGCCGCAGGGGTCCGGCCCCGCGCACCGGCGTCCGGGCAGCGGCGGGCAGCCGTGCCGCCAACAGCGGGAAGCGGCCGAGCTGTTCCCCGAAGGGCGCGCGGTCCGCGGTGAGGACGGCCACGCCGACCCGGTCGGGCCCCAGCGGGGTCACGTACGCCTCGCACCGCTGCGACCAGTGCACCTCGACCAGCTCGCTCCACGGTTCCACCGCGTAGTGGCGCCGCAGCCCGTAGCGGGCGGGCCGCCCGGGCACGTGGGGCACCGACAGGCCCAGTCCCCGCCGGACCGGGGAGTGCAGTCCGTCGGCGGCGACGAGGTAGCGGGCACTCAGCCCGGCGGCGCCGACCCGGTCCCCGTCCTGGCGGACCTCCCCGACGCGCTGGGCGAGCACCCGTACGCCCAGCCGGGTGGCGCGGTCGGCCAGCGCCTCCTGCAGGACCGTACGGCGGACGCCGAGGCCGGGGCCGGCGCGGAACCGCCCCTCCGCGTGCCGGCCGGTCACCCCGTCCAGGTAGCGGATGCCGTGGAACGGCCGGCCGGGCACGCAGACGCCCAGCTCCGCCAGACGGCGCACCGCCCCCGGCATCAGCCCTTCCCCGCACGCCTTGTCGATGGGGGTGGGGCGGGGCTCCAGGACCACCACCTCCATTCCGGCCAGCGCTCCGTGCACGGCCGTGGCCAGCCCGGCCGGGCCGCCCCCGACCACCAGCAGGTCGATCACGGGGCGCCGTCCCCGGCCGGCACGGCGGCGCGGTGCGCCGGCGCCGTTCCGGCGAGGGCGGCCTCCTCGCAGCGCACGCGCACCCTCAAGAGCAGCAGGTTCAGCACGCCGAAGCCGAGCGCCGTCACCCACGCCGTGTGGACCAACGGCAGCGCCACGCCCTCCGCCACCACGGCGGCGTAGTTGGGATGGCGCAGGAAGCGGTACGGGCCCGCCGTCACCAGCGGCAGCCCCGGCACCACCAGCACCCGGGTGTTCCAGCGCGGGCCGAGGGTGGCGATGCACCACCAGCGCAGCCCCTGGGCCGCCACGGCCAGGGCGAGCGCGGGCCAGCCCAGCGCGGGCAGGAACGGGCGCGTCGCGGCGAGCGGTTCGACCACGCAGCCGAGCAGCAGCGCGGTGTGCAGGGCCACCATGGGCGGATAGTGGCCCCGGCCGTACTCGCGGGCGCCGCGGGCCAGGCTCCAGGCCGCGTTGCGGCGGGCGACGGCGAGCTCGGCGAGCCGCTCGGCGGCGACGAGCCCGACCAGCAGCAGGTACGGGGTCAGGGTCGCGGGCGCCGACACGGCCAGGGGCAGCGGGGCGGGCACGGCGGCGACGCCGGGCACGGCCGGCGGGAAGGGCATCGGACTCACCAGCGCAGCAGGACGAGTTCGCAGGCGAAGCCCGGCCCGAAGGCGACCATCAGCCCCACCGCGCCGGGCGCGGGCGGACCCGCCTCCTGGATCCCGCTCAGGACGTGCAGGACGGAGGCCGAGGACAGGTTGCCCGCGGACGCCAGCGAGCGGCGGCTCGGGCCGAAGGCCGAGCCGGGCAGGGAGAGCGCGTCGGCCAGTACGTCGAGGATCTTCGGGCCGCCGGGATGAACGATCCAGGCGTCCACGTCCGAGGGCTTGAGGTCGTGTCCGGCGAGGAAGCCCTCGACGTCACCGGCCACGTGCAACCTGACCAGGTCGGGCAGTTCCCGCCCCAGCACCATCCGGAACCCCCAGTGGCCGATGTCCCAGCCCAGCAGGCCCTCGGTACCGGGATAGAGGTGGCTGCGGGCGGCTACGACCGAGGGGCCGGGGCCCGTGCGGTGCAGCGGATGGCCCCGGCCCACCGCCAGCAGGGCGCCGGCCCCGTCGCCGAAGAGGGCGCCGGCCACGAGGTTCGCGGTCGACGTGTCGGCGGGCTGGAGGGTGAGGGAGCACAGCTCGGTGGAGAGCAGCAGCGCCGCGTGGTCCGGACGTCCCGTCAGGTGGTCGTGCAGGTGGGCGAGGCCCGCGGCGCCGCCCGCGCAGCCGAGCCCGAACAGCGGCACGCGTTTCACGTCCGGGCGCAGCCCCGCGCGGGCGGCGAGGCGGGCCTCCAGCGAGGGCGTCGCGAGCCCGGTCACCGTCGTCGACATCACCAGGTCGACCTCGTGCGCCGCCATTGCGGCCGAGGCCAGCACGGATTCCACGGCGCGGACGCCGAGTTCCCCGGCCGTCCCGAGGAAGACGGCGTTCGCCGCCCCGAAGTCGTTCGCCGGCCCGTACCGGTCCAGCGGAAGGGCCAGGTGGCGGGCCTCGACACCCACCGATGCGTGGAGACGCTGCAGACGGGCCGCATCGGCCTGTGACGGCATGAAACGGGCGAGCGCCGCGGTGATCTCGCACTGGGGGTAGCGGTGGGGCGGGAACACACTGCTCACTGCCATGACACGGGTCATTGCCCCAACATAGGGAATAACTGACATTTGCCAAGGAATCCCGCGAATCGGGCGCGGCGTCGTCCTCGGCCGGGGCTTAGCGTGATGCCGTGCAGCAGACCCCCACCGCCGCACGGCCCGCAGACGGCGGGCGGCCCGCCCCCGCAGGGGCGCGGCCGGCCGCCGCCGTCGCCCTGCTCAAGGCCTGCCACCCGCTGCCCACGGCCGCCGTGACCCTCTTCACCGCCGCCCTGGCCGCCGCCGTCGGCCGGGACCTGCCCGGGGCCGTGTTCACGGTGGCCGCCGTGGCCGCGGGACAGCTCTCGGTCGGCTGGTGCAACGACCGGGTCGACCTGCGGCGGGACGTGGCGACCGGCCGGAGGGACAAGCCGCTGGTCGCGGGGGCGGTGCGCCCCGGCGTGGTGACGGCCGCCGCGCTCACCGCCCTGCTGCTCTGCGTGCCGCTGTCGCTGGCCGCGGGCGTCCCGGCCGGCTGCGCGCACCTGTGCGGGGTGGCCGCCGCCTGGGCGTACAACCTCCGGCTCAAGAGCACCGCCTGGTCCTGGTTCCCGTACGCCCTCGCCTTCGGACTGCTCCCGGCCTTCGTCACGCTGGGCCTGCCCGGCACGCCCTGGCCGCCGGCCTGGCTCACCGCCGCGGCCGCCCTGCTCGGTGCGGGGGCGCACGTCGCCAACGTGCTGCCCGATTTCGACGACGACCTGGCGACGGGCGTGGCGGGGCTGCCGCACCGGCTCGGTCCGCGGCGCGCGGCCGCCGTGGGGGGACTGCTGGTCCTCGGCTCCACCGCGGCCCTGGTGCTGGGGCCGCCGGGCCGCGTCGGCCCGTACGGCTGGGCGCTGCTGGCCCTGACGGCCGCGGGGGTGCTGGGCACGAGCGGCCGCCGCGGCCGGGTGCCGTTCCTGGCCGTACTGGCGGTCGCCGCCGCCGACGTGACCCTGCTGCTGGTCCGCGGGGCGGGACTCTTCCCGCCGGTCTGAGGGCCGGTCGCGGGGCCGGCCGGCCGGGCCCGGTCAGGCCGCTGCCGCGGCGGAGGGCGGGCGGCGGGTGCGGGTCCAGGTGAGGAGGTCGTCCAGCGGCCAGGTGTTGACGATGCGTTCGACCGGCACTCCGCATTCCGCGGCCCGTTCGCAGCCGTTCAGCTGCCAGTCCAGCTGACCGGGGGCGTGCGCGTCCGTGTCGACGGCGAACAGCGTGCCCGTCTCGACCGCGAGCCGCAGCAGCCGCCGGGGCGGGTCCAGGCGCTCGGGGCGGCTGTTGATCTCCACCGCTGTCCCGGACTCCGCGCACGCGGCGAAGACCGCCTCGGCGTCGAACTGCGACTCTGGGCGGCCCCGCCCGGTCACCAGCCGGCCCGTGCAGTGGCCGAGGACGTCCATCAGCGGATTGCGCACGGCCTTCAGCAGCCGCCTCGTCATCGCGGGCGCCTCCATCCGCAGCTTCGAGTGGACGGAGGCGACGACCACGTCCAGCCGGTCCAGCAGCTCCGGCTCCTGGTCGAGGGTGCCGTCGAGCAGGATGTCGCACTCGATGCCGGTGAGCAGCCGGAAGGGCGCCCACGTCTCGTTCAGCTCGGCCACCACGTCCAGCTGCTCGCGCAGCCGCTCCGCGGAGAGCCCCCGGGCGACGGTCAGGGTCGGCGAATGGTCGGTGAGCACCGCCCACTCGTGGCCCAGCCCGGCCGCGGCGCGCCCCATGGCCTCGATCGGGCTGCCGCCGTCGGACCACTCGGAGTGCAGGTGGCAGTCCCCGCGCAGGGCCGCCCGCAGCGCCCGGGCGCCCGGGGTGGCCGGGGGGCCCTCGGGGTGCGCGGCGACCTCGTCCTCAAGCTTCTGCAGGTACGAGGGGACGGCCCCGGCGAGCGCCTCCCGGACGACCTGGCCGGTCTTGGGGCCGATGCCCTTCACCGTCTCCAGAGATCCGGCCGCGACCCGCTGCGCCACCTCGTCCTCTCCCATGCGGACCAGGGCGGCCGCCGCCGTACGGAAGGCCTGCACGCGGTAGGTGGGCGCCCGGCCGCGCTCCAGCAGGAAGGCGATCCGATCCAGCGCCGCCACCGGGTCCATGGGGGCACCTCCTCGTACCGGCGGTCCGGACAGCCACCCCACCAGTGTGCCGGGAGACCCCAAGGATGTCCTGAGGAAGTCATAAGTTCGGCTTATGGGGTCATAAGCCGGTCCCGGGTGCTCGGTTAGGGTGCCCTTAGCTTAGGGTTCCCCTTGATCCAGCTTTTTGTCGGTCGAAGGGAACTTGTCATGCCTCGCCCCCTGCGGGTAGCAATCGTCGGTGCCGGCCCCGCCGGAATCTACGCCGCCGATGCGCTGCTGAAGTCCGAGGCCGCCGCCGAACCGGGCGTCTCCATCGACCTCTTCGAGCGGATGCCCGCCCCCTTCGGCCTGATCCGGTACGGCGTCGCCCCCGACCACCCGCGGATCAAGGGCATCATCACCGCCCTCCACCAGGTGCTCGACAAGCCGCAGGTCCGCCTCTTCGGCAACGTGGACTACCCGAACGACATCAGCCTCGACGAGCTGCACGCCTTCTACGACGCCGTCGTCTTCTCCACCGGCGCGACCGCCGACCGCGCCCTCGCCATCCCGGGGGTGGACCTCCGGGGCTCCTACGGCGCCGCCGACTTCGTCTCCTGGTACGACGGCCACCCCGACGTCCCGCGCACCTGGCCGCTGGAGGCGGAGAAGGTCGCCGTCCTCGGCGTCGGCAACGTCGCCCTCGACGTCGCCCGCATCCTCGCGAAGACGGCCGACGAACTGCTGCCGACGGAGATCCCGCCGAACGTGTACGAGGGCCTGAAGGCCAACAAGGCCCTCGAAGTGCACGTCTTCGGCCGCCGCGGCCCCGCGCAGGCCAAGTTCAGTCCCATGGAGCTGCGCGAGCTGGACCACTCGCCGAACATCGAGGTCATCGTCAACCCCGAGGACATCGACTACGACGAGGGCTCGATCGCCACCCGCCGCGCCAACAAGCAGGCCGACATGGTCGCCAAGACCCTGGAAAACTGGGCGATACGGGACATCGGCGGGCGGCCGCACAAGCTGTTCCTGCACTTCTTCGAGTCGCCCGTCGAGGTGCTCGGCGAGGACGGCGAGGTCGTCGGCCTGCGCACCGAGCGCACCGAACTCGACGGCACCGGAAACGTCAAGGGCACCGGGCGGTTCACCGACTGGGACGTCCAGTCGGTCTACCGGGCGGTGGGCTACCTCTCGGACGAACTGCCCAAGCTGCCCTGGGACGTGGACTCCGGCACCGTCCCGGACGAGGGCGGCCGGGTGATGCAGGGCGGCGAGCACCTGCAGTCGACGTACGTCACCGGCTGGATCCGGCGCGGCCCGATCGGACTGATCGGCCACACCAAGGGCGACGCCAACGAGACGGTCGCGAACCTCCTCGCCGACCACGCGGGCGGGCGCCTGCAGACGCCGGATGCGCCCGAGCCGGAGGCCGTCGACGCCTTCCTCGCCGAGCGGAACGTCCGCTACACGACGTGGGAGGGCTGGTACCGGCTCGACGCGGCGGAGAAGGCGCTGGGCGAACCCCAGGGGCGCGAGCGCGTGAAGATCGTCGAGCGCGAGGACATGCTCGACGCGAGCGGAGCCTGATCCCCGCCGGCCGGGTCCGGCCCCCGCCCACCGCGGGGCGGGACCCGGCCGGAACGGCCGTGCGGCGGGCCGCTCGTACGGGGGACGGGCCGGCCGGGGCGGAATGCCGGGCGGCGCCGGGCGGTTCGGACCGACACGGCACCACGCGCAACCGCGCGACAACCGGCCGCCCTGCACGCACGGGAGAGCTCATGAAGATCGGCATCATCGGCGCAGGCAACATCGGCGGCAACCTCACCCGCCGCCTCACCGCCCTCGGGCACGAGGTCCGCGTGGCCAACTCCCGGGGCCCCGAGACCCTGGCCGACCTGGCCGCGGAGACCGGCGCGACCCCGGTCACGGCCGCCGAGGCCGCCCGGGGCGCCGAGGTCGTCGTGGTCAGCGTCCCCCTGAAGAACGTACCGGACCTGCCCCCGGGCCTCTTCGACGGGGCGGCGAAGGACGTCGTCGTCATCGAGACCGGCAACTACTACCCGAAGCGGCGCGACGGCCGGATCGCCGGCATCGAGGACGAGGGCCTGACCGAGAGCCGCTGGACCGAGCAGCAGCTCGGACACCCCGTGGTCAAGGCCTTCAACGGCACCTACGCCCAGGACCTCCTCGACCGTCCGCGGCCGGCCGGGGACCCGGACCGGATGGCCCTCCCGGTGGCCGGCGACGACGCGGCGGCCAAGGAGACCGTCCGGGCCCTCATCGACGAGCTCGGCTTCGACTCCGTCGACGCGGGCGGACTCGACGACTCCTGGCGCCAGCAGCCCGGTACCCCCGTCTACGGGCTGAGGGCGGGCACGACCGAGGTCGCCAAGGCCCTCACCGAAGCCTCCCCGGTCCGCCAGGAGGACTTCAAGGCCTGACACCCCAGAGGCGCAGCCCCGCCCGCCAGCGCCCCGGCCCCGTGCGTGATCCACGGGCCCAGGCCCGGGAAGTCGGCCCGGCTGTCCCGGTGTCAGGCTGTCCGGCCCCGCGCACGGCCCGACGGCCTGGTCCTGCGCGTCCAGCCTCCGGGTCCTGGCCTGTGCACCTTGGCCCCGTGCCCGCCCCGCGCAGCCGGATCCCGTCCGGGCCCGGTCGTGCGCAGAGCCCTGGCCTGTCCCTGCCGGTGCGGGGTCCCGGGCACGGCCCTGCGCCATCCGGCACCCGGGTGGGGCCCGCGTGTGCCCGGGCTTGTCCCTGCCCCCGGGTGCGGTCCTGCCCACGCGGGCGTCCGCGTCCGGGCCGGGTGGTCGGCCCTGGGGGCCGGTCGGCGGGAACCGTGACCGAAGTGTCATCCCCACGGGGCAGCCCCGTGGGGGTCGCCCTGTTACGGTCCTGGCCTCACGGGAGCCGTAGGAGGGCACCACCATGCACGTCAGACCCCGTCTGCTCATCGCCTCGGCGGTGCTGGCGGCCGGCCTCACCGCCTGCACCGGGCAGCCGCACCCCAAGGCCGCGCCGGCCTCTCCCGTGTCGGCGCCCACCGGCACGCCTTCCGTCTCCGGTGCGCCCGCGCCGACCGCCTCGGCCTCCGCGGCGGCCTCCGCCTCCGCCCCCGTGCCGGCGCAGGCGCCCTCCACGGCCGCGGCCCGGACCCCGGCCGCGCCGGTGGCCGCCGCCGCGCAGGCGACGCGGCCGGCGCTGTCCCTGGACACCGCGGGCGGCCGGCTGAACCTCGTACGGGGCGGCCCCGCCCAGGAGTTCACGGTCACCCTGCGCGGCGGCACCGCGCAGGCCCATCGGCACCTGCTGGTGGCCTTCCAGATGGAGCCGCTCCCCGGCGCCCCCGGCGACCTGCCCGCACCCGCCGACCCGTACGTCCTGGAGCGGCGCGACCCCGCGACCGGCAGCTGGCGCCGCGTGGACCTGCGCATCGCCACCGACGTCCTGCCCACCGACCTCTACGAGGGCGGTACCGCCCTCGCCCAGGGCGCCGTCCGCACCGAGCGCTACCGGCTGCGCGCCACCGTCACCGGTCCGACCGGCAGCACCCCGCTCATGGTGTACGCGGTCGACACCGACCTCGCCGGGGGCGGCCCCGCCGCCCGCGCCTCGCTCGCGCACACCACGCGCCGCCTCGTCTGATCGCCCGGGCCCGCTCGATAGGCTTCCGCCGGACGTGAGAGAAGGGAACGGACGTGCGGGTGCTGCGAGCGGGTGCGCGGGAGGCCGTGCCGTGGAAGAACGGCGGGGGAGTCACCCGGGAGATCGCCGCCTGGCCCGAGGGCGCCGGAACGGGTGACTTCGCCTGGCGGGTGAGCCTGGCCGAGGTGGCCGCCGACGGGCCGTTCTCCGCGTTCCTCGGCGTCGAGCGCACCCTCACCCTGGCCGAGGGCGCCGGCATGCACCTCACCGTGGGCGGGACCGCCCGCACCGTCACCGAACGCTTCGCCCCGCGGGACTTCCCCGGCGACGTCCCGACCGGCTGCCGGCTGGTCGACGGCCCCGTCGTCAACTTCAACGTGATGTACCGCCGCGGCAGTGCCCGCGCGGACACGGCCGTCGTCCGCGGCGTGCTCGCGCTGGGCGCCGCACCCCGCGAAACCCTGCTGGTGGTCGCCCTGCGCGGCCCGGCGGAGCTCGACGCGGGCGCCGGGCCGCTCACCCTCGGCCCGTACGACGCGGCGCTGCTCACCCCCGGGTCCGGCTGCCGCCTCCGTACCGCCGGGCACGCGGCCGTGGTCAGGCTGGTGGCAGAGCACCCCGTGCAATGACCCCGGCGTACCAGCGGCCGCTGTCCTTCACGGTGCGCCGCTGCGTCGCGAAGTCCACGTGGACGAGGCCGAACCGCTTGCTGTAGCCGTGCGCCCACTCGAAGTTGTCCAGCAGCGACCACACGAAGTACCCCCGCACGTCCGCCCCGTCGGCTATCGCCCGGTGCACCGCGGCCAGATGGCCGTGCAGGTACGCGATCCGGTCCGGGTCGTGCACCTCGCCCTCGGGGTCGGCGTAGTCGGCGTAGGCCGCGCCGTTCTCGGTGACCAGCAGCGGCACCCCCGGCAGCTCGTCGCGCAGCCGCGTCAGCAGCTCGTACAGTCCGCCCGCGTCCACCGGCCAGTCCATGGCCGTCCGCGGCCCCCGCGCGGGCAGCAGGCGTACGTACGGCTCCGCCCCCACCCACGGCGAGGGCTCTGCGGGGCCCGGCGCCCGCGGTGAGGGCGCGGGCTCCGCGGCCGGGGCGGCGACCAGCGTGGGGGAGTAGTAGTTGATCCCGAGCCAGTCGACCGGCGCGGCGGCCGCGGCCAGATCGCCGTCCCGGACGAACGACCAGTCGGTGAGCCCGGCCGTGTCCCGGACCAGGTCCTCCGGCAGACGCCCGTGGAAGACCGGGTCGAGGAAGATCCGGTTCCCGACGGCGTCGATGCGCCGGGCCGCGTCCAGATCGGCCGCGGAGCCCGTCAGCGGGCGCACCGCGTGCAGGTTCAGCGTCAGCGAGACCGCTCCCGGGCGCGGCAGGACCGCGCGCAGGGCCGCCGCCCCCAGGCCGTGCGCGAGGTTCAGGTGGTGGGCGGCCCGCAGGGCGGCGACCGGCTCGGTACGGCCCGGTGCGTGGACGCCGGACGCGTACCCGAGGAAGGCCGTGCACCAGGGCTCGTTCAAGGTGGTCCAGTCGTGCACCCGGTCCCCGAGCGCCGCTCCCACGATGCCCGCGTACTCGGCGAAGCGTTCGGCGGTCTCGCGCCGGGGCCAGCCTCCGAGCTCCTCCAACTCCTGCGGCAGGTCCCAGTGGTAGAGGGTGGCGACCGGCCGGATCCCGGCCCCGAGCAGCGCGTCGACGAGCCGCTGGTAGAAGTCCAGCCCCCGCTGGAGCGCCGGGCCCCGGCCGGTGGGCTGGATCCGCGGCCAGGCCACCGAGAAGCGGTAGTCGCTCACCCCGAGCCGTTTCAGCAGGGCCACGTCCTCGGGCACCCGGTGGTAGTGGTCGGCCGCGATGGCCCCGGTGTCGCCGTTGAGCACGTTGCCCGGGATCCGGCTGAAGGTGTCCCAGACGGAGGGGCCGCGGCCGTCCGCCGAGACGGCCCCCTCGATCTGGTAGGCGGCGGTGGCGGCGCCCCAGCGGAACCCGGCGGGAAAGCGCAGGGCCGTACCGGTCCGGGCATCCGCGTGCGCATCCGTATCGGCAGGCGCGAACGCGTCGGCAGTGGTCATGGAAGGACTCCTGGAGGCAGAGAAGGGGAGAGGAGGGTCCGGGCCGGCGTCGTCGTCAGCCCTTGACCGCGCCCTGCATGATGCCGCCGACGATCTGGCGGCCCAGTACGGCGAACACCAGCAGCACCGGCAGGGTGCCGAGCAGCGTGCCGGCCATGATCACGGACTGGTCGTGGACGTAGCCGCCGCCCAGCTGGCGCAGCGCGACCTGCACGGTCGGCTCCTGGGAGGAGAGCGCGACGATCGGCCAGAAGAAGTCGTTCCAGGCCGTCATGAACGTCAGCAGCCCCAGGACGGCCATGCCCGGGCGGGCGATCGGCACCACGACCGACCAGAAGATCCGGGCGTACGAAGCCCCGTCCACCCGGGCCGCCTCGATCAGCTCGTCCGGCAGCGACTGCGCCAGGAACTGCCGCATGAAGAACACGCCGAACGCCGAGACCAGTCCGGGCAGGACCACCGCCTGGAGCTGGTTCACCCAGTGCAGTTCGACGATCAGCATGAAGAGCGGGATCACCCCGAGCTGCGGCGGGATCATCATGGAGGCGACGACGGCACCGAGCAGCAGCCCGCGTCCGCGGAACCGCAGTTTGGCGAAGGCGAAACCGGCGAGCGTGGAGCACAGCACCGTGCCCACGGTGATCGACGCCGAGACGATCAGCGAGTTGACCAGCGCCTTGCCGATCGCCGCCTCGTCCAGCACCGCCTGGAGGTGTTCCAGAAGACGCGGGCCGGGCAGCAGCGCGGGCACCGGCCGCGCCAGCTCGGCGTTCGAACGGCTCGCGGCCACCAGCGTCCAGTACAGCGGGAAGGCCGAGACCAGCACCGCGAGGGCCAAGGCCGCGTAGGCGATCCTCCCGCCGCGCCGGGCGGCCCGGGCAGAAGTGCTCATCGCCAGGCCTCCTGACCCGAACGGCGGCGCGCGGCCAGGGCGTTGACCCCGACCAGCAGCGCGATCAGCAGGAACATCACCCAGGCGATGGCCGCGGCCCGCCCCAGGTGGAAGAAGCCCCAGCCCTGCTCGTACATGTACAGGCCCAGGGTCTGGTACTGGTGTGAGATGCCGCCGGACATGGAGCCCTCGAAGAGGAGCGGCTCGCCGAAGAGCTGGGTGGCTCCGATCGTGGAGACGACCGAGGTGAAGACGATCGTGGGGCGCAGCCCCGGCAGGGTCACGTGGAGGAACTGCCGCCAGGACGAGGCACCGTCGACCTCCGCGGCCTCGTACCGCTCCCGCGGGATCGACTGCATCCCCGCCAGGTAGATCAGTGCGTTGTAGCCGGTCCAACGCCACACGACGATGGACGACACCGCGATCTGCGAGGCCGCCGTGCCGGTCTGCCAGTCCACCGGGTCGACGCCGGCCAGTGCGAGCACCTGGTTGACCAGGCCGAAGTCACGTCCGAAGAGCTGCGCGAAGACCAGGGAGGCGGCGGCGACCGATGTCGCGTACGGCAGCAGCAGTGCGGTGCGGAAGAACGTCAGCGCGCGGAGCCGGGAGTTGAGGAGGTGCGCCAGGCCCAGGGCCATCAGCAGCTGGGGGACCGTGGACAGGAGGCCGATGGTGAAGGTGTTGCGCAGCGCCGTCCAGAAGAACGGGTCGCCGAGCAGCGCGGTGTAGTTGTCGAGGCCGCGCCACTCCAGCTCACCGGGGGTCTGCAGCTCGACGCGGTAGAGGGAGACGTACGCCGTGTAGAGCAGCGGGAAGATCCCGAACGCGGCGAACAGGGTGAAGAAAGGGGCGAGGAAGGCGTAGGGGGACCTGGCGCTCACGGGTGCGGTCCTTCGGGGTCGGGGCGGACGGGCCGGGCCGCGTGGGCCCGGGCGGTTGCGGTGGCTCAGCCGAGGGCGTTCTTGACGGCCTTCTTCGCGTTCGCCCAGGCGGTGTCCGGCGCGGTGCCCTTGCGTTCGACCTCGCTCAGCGCGTTGTTGATCTGGTCGGCGACGTCCTTGTCGTGGACGCCGAGCACCTGGACGGGAGACTGCCGGGCCGCCTCGCCGAAGATCTGCCCGATCGGGGCGTCGGAGAAGTACGGGTCCCTGGCGTCCGCGATCTGCGCGATGGCCCGGGTGCCGGAGGGGAAATTGCCCTGCTTGCGGAAGACCTTGGCCTGCTGCTCGGGCGCCGTGAGCCACTTGACCAGCTCGTACGCCTCCTTCTTGTGCGGGGCGGCCCTGGGCACGGCCAGGTAGGAGCCGCCCCAGTTGCCCGCACCACCGGGCAGCTTCACCACGTCCCACTTGCCCTTGCCCGCCTCACCGGCCTGGCCCTTGATGTAGCCGAGCATCCAGGCGGGGCAGGGCAGCGTGGCGAAGGAGCCCGAGGAGAACGCCTGGTTCCACGGGGGCGACCACTGGTCCAGCTTGGCGCTGAGTCCTTCGGCGGCAGCCTTGACGGAGGCGTCCCAGGCGGCCTTCACCGCGGGGCTGTTCTCGTAGACGAGGGAGCCGGAGGCGTCGTAGTAGCGCTCTTTCTGCTGACCGACCATGACCGCGTTGAGGCTGCCCACGCTGTCCAGCCAGGCGCTCCCGGCGGGTGCCTTCTGCCGGTACTGGCGGCCGAGTTCGAGGTAGCCGTCCCAGGTGGCCCAGCGGGCGGCCAGCTCGCCGCGGTCGGTGGGCAGGCCCGCGGCCTCGAACAGGTCGCGGCGGTAACACATGGCCTCGGGGCCGACGTCGGTGCCGAGTGCCAGTACCTTGCCGTCCTTGGTGGTCGCCGCCGACCAGGTGGCGGGGGCGAACTCGTCCTTGAGCGCGCCGGCTCCGTAGGCGGCCAGGTCGGTGAACCTGTCGGCCTGCTTTTGGGTGACGGAGGCGATGCGCCCGACTTCCACGGCCTGGACGTCGGCCAGTCCGCCGCCGCCCGCGAGCCGGGTCTGGAGCGACTTCCAGTAGTCCTGCTCGTCCTCGGTGTCGGTCTGCTTGATCTTGATTCCGGGGTGCAGCTGCTCGTACTCGGCGTAGAGCCCGCTCTCCTGGTAGCCGAACGCGCCGAACAGGTCGACGGTGAGCGTGAGGGGGCCGCCCGCGTCCCCGGCGCTCTCCGGGCCGGCACCGCAGGCGGCGAGGAGCGTACCGGCGAGGGCGGCGGCGCCGAGGCGGAGGGCGGCTCTGCCGGTGGTCCGGGGGATGGGCATGGGGGGCCTCCTTGGCCGAAACGGATTGAGAGCGCTCTCAGAACGCGCTTGGAGCGTGCACCCACTGCCATGACCCCGTCAAGGGTACGGAGCCGACGGCACGGGTGAAGTCGCGGCGCGGACGGGCGCGTTGAAGACAGGGCGGGGCGCTCGTCAGGCCGGGCCGAGACGCTCGTCGGGGCCGGTCTGCGGCGCTCGTCGCCCCCGGGGCGCCGGTCAGGCCGAGGCGCGCCGCACCAGCGAGGTCGCCGTGATCACCGAGGCGGGAAGGGCGCGGCCTTCCTGGCGGCCGGTGTCGAGGATGCGCAGCAGCAGGCGGGCCATCATGCGACCCATCCCCTCGATGTCCTGACGGACCGTCGTGAGCGGTGGATCGGCGGTCTCCGCCACCGGCTCCGCGTCGTCGAACCCGACCAGGGCCACGTCCCCGGGCACGGAGAGGCCGCGCTCGCGCAGTACCCGCAACGCCCCCGTCGCCATCAGGTCGTTGCCGGCGAACACCGCATCGAGCCGTGGGCAGCGCTCCAGCAGCTCCGCCATCGCGCGGGCCCCGCCCGCCACGGTGAAGTCGCCCTCGGCGATCAGCGCGGGATCGGCGTCGAGCAGGACGTCCCGGTAGCCGTCGAGCCGGTCCACGGCCGAGGTCTGGTCGAGCGGGCCGGCGATGTGCGCCACCTGCTGCCGCCCCTGGTCCAGGAGGTACCGTACGGCCTCGCGGGCCCCGCCGCGGTTGTCGGCGTCGACGTACGCGACCGCGCCGCTCCCGGCGGCCCCGGCGGTCCAGCCCGGACGGCCGCCGTAGACGGTGGGCATGCCGATCCGGCGGGTGATCGCGGGCAGCGGGTCTTCGGCGTGCAGGGAGAAGGCGAGCGCGCCGTCCACGTGGCCGCCCGCCAGATAGCGCTCGATGCGGTCGTAGTCCCCCCGGTCCTCCACCAGCAGCAGCACCAACTGTGTGTCGTGTGCGGTGAGTTCCTTGCTGATACCGCGGAGCTGGCGGGAGAAGAAGGGGTCGGAGAAGATCCGGACCTCCGGCTCGGCGATGATCACCGCGACGGCTCCGGTACGCCTCGTGACCAGCGTCCGGGCCGCCGGGTTGGGCACGTAGCCGAGCTCCCGGACGGCCTCCCGGACCTTGTCCGCCAGGTGCGGGCGGACGCCGTCACCCCCGTTGACGACCCGCGACACGGTGGCCCGGGACACCCCGGCGCGCTCCGCCACGGCCTCCAGCGTCGGGCGTGGACCGGGAAGCTGTTCGGGCACGGGCCCTCCTCCTGCGTGTGCGGGGGCGGTCGCCTCACCGGACAGCAGGGTAACCCCTGCCGCCGGGAGCCTGAGAGCGCTCCCGGCGACTGGGTGCCGCACGGTCTCAGTGGCCGAAGCCGAACCAGTTGACGTTCACGTAGTCGGCGCCCTGGCCGCTGGTGAAGGTCAGGTACACGTCGTGCCTGCCGGTGACGGGGCCGATGTTCGCCGGTACGGTCCGCCAGCTCTGCCAGCCCCCGGTGCCGGCGACCGAGAAACTGCCGACCGGCGCACTCGTGCGGCTGTCCAGCCGGACCTCGACGAGCCCGCTGACCCCGTCGGGCGCACCGCTCGCCACGCGTCCGTAGAACTGCCGGGCCGCCGTGGAACCGAAGTCCACGCCCTTGAAGAGGGCCCAGTCGCCATGGGCGGCGGAGCCGAGGTTCCGGCCGCCCCCGGTGTCGGTGGTGGTCTCCTCCACCAGGCCGCCCTGGGCGTCGTACGACTCCGCCTCGATCCTGGCGTACGCGTCACGGCTGCCGGACGGCGGCGGGCTGGTGGGCGGGGTGGTGGGCGTCGTCGGGGGCGGGGTCGTGCCCCCGGGCGAGGTGTGTACGGAGACGTAGTCGACCACCATGGGGTGTCCGGGCTCGGTGCCGGCGTCGGGGCCGCCGCCGAAGGCGTCCGGGAAGCCGCCGCCCATCGCGACGTTCAGGATGAGGAAGTAGCCGTGGTTCGTGGCACTGGTCCAGGTGGCGGCGTCCACCTGATCGGCGCGTACGGTGTGGAACACGGCCCCGTCCAGGGAGAACCGCATCTGCTCCACGGAGGTGGAGCGGTCCCACTCGACCGCGTAGGTGTGGAACCCGCCCTGGCAGGTGGTGCCGGCGCACGCGCGCTGGCCGCCTATGCCGGACGTCTCGTTGCACGGGCCGCCCGGCGTGGTCCCGCAGTGCATGGTGGCCCACTCGTTGTTGAGGCCCTGGACGTTCTCCATGATGTCGAGCTCACCGATACCGGGCCAGTTCCACCAGTTGCCGCGGTACGGGGCGCCGAGCATCCAGAACGCCGGCCAGTACCCCTTGGCGGCGGCCCCCGTGACGTCCGGCATCCGGATCCGGGCCTCGGTGCGCAGCTTTCCGCCCGCGGGGGGCTGGAAGTCGGCGCGCCGGGTCTCGATGCGCCCGGAGGTCCAGTTCCCGGCGGCGTCCCGGCGGGGGGTGATCCGCAGGTTGCCCGCGCCGTCGAGGCTGACGTTCTCTGTGCTCGCGGTCATCGTCTCGACCTCGCCCGTACCGAAGTGGGCGGGGCCGCCGGGGTAGCCGGTCCCGGTCGTGTACTGCCAGTCGGCGGTGTTCACGCCGGAGCCGGCGGGCCCGTCGAAATCGTCCAGGAACACCTGGGTCCACCCCGGCGCGGGCGGGGGAGCGGCGGCGTTCGCGGGCAGGGAGACCGTGGCGGCCGCCGCCGCGACGGCCACGGCCATGGTGCTCAGTACGGCGAGGAGGGACCGCCGGGCGGCCGACGGTGTTCTACGGGGTGTCTGACGCATGCGTGACCTCTCTGAGGCGCCGCGAGGCGCAGTGCGGGGGGAGGCGCCACCGTGCGAGCCAGACTGAGAGCGCTCTCAGGTCGCGCCGCTGGACACTGTGCTCCGCGCCACCACCGCCGTCAAGACATGGAACCGGCAAAGCCCTTCCCGCCGGGGTGAGTTCATTCCTCGAAACCTGGCCCGCGCGGCGGCGTGCCACTGCTGTCGTGGGCGTGACAGCGCCACCTCAGAAGGGCGGCTCCGCGGAGTAGCCATCCTCACGGAGAGGGACGGATGCGGTCCTTGCCTCGGCGGCTCGCTGTCCGGCGGCCCGCTGCTCGGCCACTGTGGGGTGGAGGACCATGGCCTCGGCCGCCCGTCCTTGCCGGACCAGGACCTCGAACAGTTCCTCACGCGCCTCGACCGTGCCGAGGTCGCGCAGTTCGGCGGCGGCAGCAGCGAGACGGCCGGCGGTGGCGAGGAGGCCGGCCCTGACGATGTGGGGGTCGGTCCACGGATCCGGGTGGGCTTCGACCACGGCGGTCGCTTCCTCGGCACGGCCCAGACCGGCAAGAGCGAAGGCCTGCCACCTGTGCTGGAACTCTTCGTGGCGGTGGTGGGGCACGGTGAGGGGGTGCTCCAAGAGGTGGAGCAGTTCCTCGGGCCGGTCGAGCAGGGCGTGGACGAGAGGTGCGAGGAGGTTGGAGCAGTCGTACCAGCTGAAGCCGGGTTCGGCCACGGTGATCGCGTCGTCCAGCCGGCCGTCCCGCAACAAGGCCGAGGAGAGCCAGGCCCGGTACCCGACCCAGTCGTCTGCGGCGATGGCCTCACGCATCACCCTCTCCGCCTCCCCGGCCCGGCCGCGGTCTCGGAGCGCGTCGGCGTAGATGTCCAGCGCGGCGTGCGCATCCCGGCCGGTGGCCAGCTCGCGGAGCTCTCCGAGCCGACCATGGCGGCCCAGCAGTTCGGCGTAGGCGGTGAGGGTGTTCTGGGCGAGGAAGCGGCGCCCGGCCACGTCCGCGCCGAGGATCCGGATCGCCTCGTCGGCGCGGCCTGCACGTTCCAGCACCCTGGCCTGGAGCTCCTGAGCGCCGGAGCAGGAGTGATCCCACCTGCCCTCGCCGCAGGCTCGTCGTGCGGCTTCGGCGTGCGGGGCGATCAGCTCCAGGACCCGTTCGTCACGGTTCCGGCCTTCGGTGATCTCCACCAGGAATGACCGGATCCACGACGCGCCGAGGTGCGGTATGAGCAGTTCGATGGCCTCGTCGACGCGCCCTGCCCCGGCGAGCAGTTCGGCGAAGTCACGGCACACGTGCTGCGAGGTGCGACCCTCCTCGTCCGGGCGGACCAGGTCCAGGGCCTCGTCCGTCCGGCCCGCCCGCAGCAGAAGGTCCGCCTTCGCCCAGAGGGCTGTCCGCCATCCGGTCGCGACGAACGGCTCCAGCACCTCCAGCGCCCGCGCGAACTCGCCCGACCGGCCCAGCTCCCGTGCCGCGCGCTCCGCGCAGAACCACTCGCCGCGCTCCTCTGCCGCCCGGATCACCAGATCCAGGTGGCCGTGCTCCATGAGGAGATCCACTTTCCGGGGTGGAACACCGCCGTAGTTGCCCGCCTGCCATGAAAGATCATCTGTGTTCACGGCCGGAAGCGTAGAAGTAGCCGCTGACATGCCGCCGAGGAGCGGTCGATCGCTCGGCTCGGCTTGCGGCGGGGCAGCGGCCTCCGTCCCCCCGGTCCCGGGCCGACGCATGACGTGTGACGACGGCTTCCGGGGCGGCCGAGGCGTCAGGCGTCCTTCTCCATGGTGGGGCGCAGCCGCTCCAGAAGGGCGTAGAGGGTCGCGCTCTCGGTCGCGTCGAGGATGTCGAGCGCGCCGTGCGTGGCCTGCATCTCCTCGCGCACCTGGCGGATGATCTCGCGGCCCGCGTCCGTCGCCACGACGTTCTTGACGCGCCGGTCCGCCGGGTCGGGCTCGCGGCGCACCAGCTCGCGCGCCTCCAGCCGGTCCACGATCCCGGTGACGTTCGATGCGTCACACACGAGGAGCGTGGCGAGGCCGCGCATCGGGAGGGGGCCCTTGAGCTGGGCGAGGACCCTGGCCTGGGTGGAGGTGAGGCCGTAGTGGGCCGCCGCGGCCGCGAAATCGCGCCACTGGGCGGTGCCGATGGCGGCCAGCAGCTCCAGGAGCTGGAGCTTGGTGGGGGTGTGGGGGGTGGTGGCGCTCATGCCGGGGAGCCTACCCAGATTGGTTGACATTATCAATTGTTTACTTGACCACCTTAAGTATTCCCGGCTACCTTCTGAGAAGTACTTGATGACATCAAACATCTGCGATCTGAAGCACTAAGAAGGTCCTGCCAGACATGAGCACCGCCGCCCCCACCCCCGCCGATGCCAGGAACAGGAACGAGACGGTCATCGTCTTCGCCCTGAGCCTTGCCGCCATGGTCGTGTCGATGATGCAGACCCTGCCGGTCCCGATCCTGGGCCTCATCCGCGCCGACCTCGGCACCTCGACCGCCAACGTCAGCTGGGTCACCACCGCCACCCTGCTGTCCGCCGCCGTCTTCACCCCGCTGCTCGGCCGCTTCGGCGACCAGCACGGCAAGAAGCCGACGCTGGTGGCCGTCCTCGGCGTCATGGTGGCGGGCTCCGTCATCGCCGCCCTCGCGAGCTCGCTGCCGCTGCTGATCCTGGGCCGCGTGCTCCAGGGCGCCGCCACCGCGATCTTCCCGCTGGCCCTGTCGGTGCTGCGCGAGGAAGTCCGCCCGCAGAAGCTTCCCGGCGCGATGGCCCTGGTCAGCGGCACCCTCGCCTTCGGCAGCGGTCTCGCTCTGGTCGCCACCGGCCTGCTCACCTCCGGTGACGGCGCCGACTACCGCAACGCCTTCTGGATGGCGACCGGCTTCGCCACCCTCGCCCTGCTCGCGGTCGCCTTCCTGGTCCCCGCCACCCGGCACAAGACCGGCGGCCGTACCGACTTCCTCGGCGCGCTCACCCTCGGCATCACCCTCCTGCTGCTCCTGCTGCCCATCTCGCAGGGCCACGAATGGGGCTGGACCTCCGGCCGCACGCTGGGCAGCTTCGCCGGCGCCGCCGTCATGACCGTCGTCTGGGTCTTCACGGAGCTCAAGGTCAGCGAGCCGCTCGTCGACATGCGGATGTTCGTCCACCGCCCGGTCCTCATGGCCAACCTGGCCGGCATCCTCGTCGGCTTCGGCATGTTCGCGAACTTCCTGGGCGTCTCCTACCTCGTCCAGATGCCCGAGGCCCTCACCGGCTACGGCTTCGACGCCTCCATCCTGCGCGCCTCCGTCCAGTTCCTGCTGCCCGGCGCCATCGTCTCGCTGCTCGCGTCCCCGGTCGGCGGACAGCTGGTCCGCCACCGCGGCCCGCGCATCGCCCTCGCCCTGGCCGCGGGGCTGGGCGCGGCCGGCTTCGGCTGGCTGGCGCTCGACCACGCCCACACCTTCTCGGTGATCGGCGCGGGCGTCGTCGTCGGCGCGGCCGTCAGCTTCGGCTACGCGGCCATGCCCGCCGTCATCATGGCGAGCGTCCCGCACCACCAGAGCGGCATCGCCAACGGCATCAACTCGATCTCCCGCTCCACGGGCAGCGCGATCGGCAGCGCCATCGTCACCACGATCCTGGCCTCGAAGACGATCGAGCACCTGCCGGCCGGAGTTCCGGCCCTGCCCGCCGAGTCCGGTTTCACCCTCACCTTCGGGATCGGCGCGGTGGCCTTCGCCCTGGTCGCCGTCATCAGCTGGCTCGGCCTGCGCGGCGGCCAGGCACCCCGCACGGTCGAGGTGAACCGCCCCGCCGCCGAGAAGGTGTCGGAACCGGCCTGAACCGTCTGACCTCGTCCTTCCAGGGGCGGCACCCTTCCGGGGTGCCGCCCCTCGTCGTACGTGGTGTCCTGGCCCCAGGACGGGAGCAGCAGATGATCGCCTTCGCGGAGAAGATGGTGCCGGTCGCGGCGAACCTGGGCTGGCCCGCCGACGCAGCCATGCCCAAGCTCCAGCAGGTGCACCACTACTGGCTCCCGGGAGCCGGCACCTGACCGGCCCGTACTGGTCACACGTGGACGGGGAACGCCGACTGGAACGCCAGGCGGCGGTCCGCATCCGCGCCGAGGCGGGCGAGCAGGTCGTCGAGCGCCAGGTACTCCTCCCAGGGCTCCCGCCCCGTGGCCCCGGCGAGCGGCCAGGGCAGGTGCGAAGCCATGACGCAGCAGCAGGTCGCGGCCGGCCGCCTCGTGCGCCGAGCCGGGTCCGGTGAGCTCCTCCGGGTGCAAGGCCTTGCCGATGTCATGCGTCGCCGCACCGAAGAGGACGGCTTCCCGGTCGACGGCCAGAGCCGGGCAGCGGACCCGCACCCAGTGGGCCAGTTCGACCGCGGGTCGTGGACCGTACGCCCATGCGCCGCCAAGCGGGGCGGGGCTCCCAGGGAACGCAACAACTGCGCCACCTCGGACGGCAGCGGCGCGGAAGGTCAGTTCTCGGCGCGGGCCGCCGCCTTGCGCTGGCGCTTGCTCAGGGGGGCCAGGGAGAGGTCCTGGGCCTGCGAGCTGAGGCGCTTGAAGCCGTAACCGCGCTCCGTCAGCCAGCTCTCCGCCGCGAGTTCGGCACGCGCCGTCGCATCGAGGATGTCCTCCTCGGCCTCGCCCGAGTCGAGGAAGCGGAAAGCGAAGAACGGCCGGGCCGTCAGGTCCGCGTCGTACGTGAGGTGGCCCTCGGCGGTGAAGGTCGCGTGGAGCATGTCGTGCTGCGCTGCGTCCGCGGCCAGTTCGGCACGCTGCGCTTCGGTCAGGGCGTCGAAGGAGCCGCGGACGGTGATCCGGAAGGTGCGGGTACTCATCCCGGCAGGGTAGATCGGGCGAAACCGGCGCGCACCGGGTTTTCCCGCGCCCCGGTCGTCCCCGCCCGCCTTACGCATCTGCATCTGCCGGAACACATCCGACGTACGCACCGGCGCGTTCGGCCCCGGGGGAGCGGGCAACGGCGGCCCCCGCTGCACGGCGGCAACGGCGGCGGGCTCGAAGGCGAGCCGGGCGGCCAGGGCGGCGGCCCCGGCGGGAACGGCGGCCGGGGAGGCAACGGCGGTGGCGGCGGAAGCGGCTGCGCGGCGTCGTCCGCATCCGCGGTCTCCCTGCTCAGCGGTGTCCGGCACGGCGACGGCAAGGCCGTCGTCGCTCTGCACCGGCCCCGGCGGCCGGCAGACCGGACCGGTCACCGTACGGGCGGGCGGGGCGCCGGCCGTGACGGGGGCCGGTGGAACTGAACGCCGACCGCTAGAGATCGATGTGGCCCATCAGGCCGCGCTGGTAGTCCAGCTGGGCCTGGCGGATCTCGGCGGCGGTGTTCATGACGAAGGGACCGCTGCGGGCGACGGGTTCGCCGATCGGCTCACCGGCGAGCACCAGCACCTCGGCGGCCCCGTCCGGAGCCTCGACCGTGAAGCGCTCCGCATCCCGGCCGAGGATCGCGAGGTGGCCGTCGGGGAGCTGCGCGTCAGGGGTGGCCGCGGTGCCGGACAGCACGTACAGCATGGCGTTGTGCCCGCTCGGAACGGTGAACTCGGCGCGGCCGCCCGCCGCGAGACGGGCGTGCACGACGAGGACCGGGGTGTGGGTCTCGAAGGGGCCGCGCACCCCGTGGGTGCTGCCGGTGATCACGGTGAGCCGGGCGCCGCCGTCCTCGGTCGTCACGGTGGGAATGTCCGCAGGGGAGCCGTACTGCACCCGCGGCGGGGTCGCCTTGAGGCGGGCCGGCAGGTTGACCCAGATCTGCAGCAGGTGCTGCGGTCCGCCCTCGGCGAGCAGCTCGGGGGTCGGGCGGGCGAGGTGGACCAGACCCGAACCGGCGGTGAGCCACTGGACCTCGCCGGCGTCCATGACGCGCTTGTGGCCCTCGGAGTCGATGTCCTCCATGGCGCCCTCGATGACGTACTGGATCGTCTCGAACCCGCGGTGCGGGTGCGGCGGCGCGCCCTTGGCCTCGCCCGGGCCGAGGACGTGCGGGCCAACCTGGTCGACCATCAGGAAGGGGTCGACCAGGGGCAGTTCCGGCTGCGGGAAGGGGCGGCGGACCGGGAAGCCCTCACCCTCGTACGTGTGGAAGGGACGGACGACGCGGAGGGTGGAGCGCACGGCGGCGGCGGTGGTGATGTCCATGCACCGAATGAACGGCACGGCGGATTCCGCTGTCAACGCACGCCCGTTTGGTTGTCAGGTCCGTCAGCGCCTGCGGGCCCGGGCCCGCCGCAGCAGCACACCGGCCGCGGCGCCCGCGAGGGCGATCACCGCCACCCCGGCGGTCGTCCACCACACCGTACGGTCCTGCCCGCCCTTGCCGTCGGCCGGTGAGGCGGACGGCGCCGGGATCTGGGGCTGGGCCGCGGACGGTGCCACGGGCGTGGTGGCGGAGGCCGACGGCACGGTCGGCGCCGACGGAGCCGCGGACGGAGCGGCGGACGGGACCGGATCGGTCACCGGTACGGCCACCTCGCGCTCACCGTGCCCGAGGGAGGGGAAGCCCACGTCCACGGTGACCTTCCAGGTGCCGGGCGGGAGCGCCTCGGCGGTGCTCCAGCCCGTACGGGTGCCGGCATCGCGGACCAGCCGCCAGGGGCCCATCGACCGGGAGCCGTCGATGCTGGCCGCGTTCACGGTGGCGGCGACCGCCTCCTCGATGGCGTCGCCGTCGTTCTCCCAGGTGATCTCGGTGGTGACACGGCCCTCCCGCTGTCCGGTCACGACGACCTTGACGGTGTCGCCGTGGGCCTGGGCGGGGGTGGGCACGGCCAGCGCCCGGACGAGGAACAGGAACAGGAACCCGAGCCCGGTCAGGGCGGAGAAAACGTGTCGTGTGCGCATCGGTGCGGTGCTCCTGGTGCGTGGGATGCGGTGGAAACGTACGTGCGTGGGGGGCTGGAGCGACGCCGGCGGGCGGCCGCGCGGGGCGGCCGTCCGCCGGCGTCGGATCAGACCTTCTGGACCGTCCACGCCTGGGTGGGCCGGCCGTCGGCGCGCTGCAGGTCGAGCAGCCAGTCGCCGTAGTACGGGCGGTTGCTCACCGTCAGGGCGTAGCCGCCGCTCGGGTCGGTGACGGTCACCGTGCCGCCGCGGGAGGACACCTTCCAATGCTGGGTGCCGCTGCCGCCGCACGGCTGCTGGGCGATCCACATGCCCGCGGCCGGGGCTCCGCCGGTCTGCAGGCACTTGCCGGAGACGGCGGACCGGATGCGGACCAGCCCGTTCCCCGCGTCGTCGAACAGCCACTGCTGCTGGGCGTAGCCGTTGGCCCGCGCTCCGACGAGCACCGTTCCGTCGGCGGAGCGGCCGCCCCACAGCTCGGCGGCCATGCCGGTGCTGCCGTTGCCGAGGGTGTAGCGGGTGCCGGGCGTGGTGGTGCCGCCTCCGGCAGCCGTCGTACGGAACGAGGTGGCCTTGCCGGGGCCGCTGTCACGGCCGGCGCCGTCGCGGACGGACACGGAGACCTTGTACTCGGTACCGGGCTGGAGGTTGTAGATGCGCACCGCCTGCGACTGGACCCAGGTCAGGTGCTTTCCGTTGAGCAGGACCTGGTACCACGCCGCGCCGTCGACCTTGGACCAGCTCACCACGACGGAGGTGGCCTGGATCTGGGCGGCCTTGACCGCCGGGCCGCCCGTGGGCTGCTTGGTGGGCGACGGGGTCGGCTTCGGCGTGGGCTTGGGGTTCGGGTCGGGGTTCGTCCCGTCACCGCCGTTCGCCCGCATCAGGAACTGGTTGTCGGCGACGTTCCAGTGCGTGGCCAGGTAGCTGCCCGCCTTGGGGCTGGTGTGGAAGTAGTCGTCGTGGTTGCAGTCCAGGATGTTCTCGGCGGCCTGGTTGTTGCACACGTAGCGCATCTGCGGGTAGTACGGGGTGTCCGAGTAGCACATGACGTCGTACTCGTCCGTGCAGTGCGCGCCACGGCTGGTGTTGGGGGCGCTGTTGTTCACCGCACCCAGGTTGTGGCCGAGTTCGTGCGCCGCCGTGTGGCCGCCCCAGCAACCCGAGTCCGTGCGGCCGTAGGAGGGGCCGAAGTTGCTCTGGTTGTTCTGTCCGGGCCGCTCGTCACCGGCGAAGGTGCCGATGCCGCAGTAGACCTGGGTGTCCGCGAAGATCATGTACTTGCGGTCGCGGCGGTCGAGGCCCTTGCCCGCGAGCGCGTTGTTGGTCGCGCTGAACTCGGACAGGGCGGAGGCCGGAAGCTCGATGTTGAGCACGGTCGGCGTGCAGTCCGCGGCCGTCACGTAGCGGATGTGGCGGACCCCGCCGGTCTCCTGGGCGCTCGTCGAGTAGATGAGGTCGGCGTCGGCCGCCCACTTGCGGAACGAGGCGAGGTACTCGGAGTACCGGTCGCGGTCGGGGCCGTGGACGTACACGACCTGCACGCGGTTGCCGGTGCTGCCGTCGCCGTCGCACTGGACGGTCTGGCCCGCGGGCCCGGCGGCGACGGCCTGGCCGCCGGAGGACTGGGCGGGCGCCGGGGCGGCGGAGGGGGCGGACTTGGCGGACCGGGCGTCGGCGGCGGGCGCGTCCTGAGGACGCCCGCTGCCTCCGGCCGCGGCCTGGTCACCGGAGTCGGGCTTCGCAGGGTCGGCCGCCGCCGCAGTCGTCTTGACGGCCGGGGCGACCTCCGCCTTGATGTCGACGCCCTTCGGCGGGGCGTCGGGGCCGTGGGTGCAGAGTCCGGCCTCCGTGCGGTAGACGCCGATGCAGCGGTCGCCCTTCGGCGCGGCCTTGAGGCCGTCGAAGACCATGCCGCGCGCGGTGTCGTTGGCGGGCTCTCCCACGATCGGCGCCGGTTCCTGGTCCCGGGCCGGTGCGGCGGCCGGTACGAGGGTGTCCGCGGCCGCTTCGGCCTGTGCGGGGGTCCCTGCCTGCGCGTCCTCACCCAGTCCGGAGTACGCGAGGCCTCCCGCGATCACCGCCGCCGTGGCCATGGCGGCGGTGAGAAGTATCAACCGTCTGGGCTTGCGCCGGTGTTCGCGCTTCTTCCTGCGGTGTCTGGTCATGCGCACCTCAAATCCTTGGTCGGAGGAGTGGGTGCGCAGGAGCCTGCCAGATGAGCGCGGTGGAGAATTCGGACAAACGGGAATGACCCTTGAGATATCTGACTGTTACCTTCGGGTTCGATTTGATGAACAGTCAATTCCCTTTGTCTCAAGGGCAGTTACGCGCGTAGTGGCTTAATGGTCCAGTCCTTTTAAGGGATCTCGTTATCAAATCGAAATAACGGGTACCGCCTTGTTGACGGTAATTCAGTCAGGGATTCACCTAATTACTACCTGCTGAATTCCCACCGTCACGAGCCGTGAGGAATCGTCCCCTCCGGCCGACGAGGATGCCCGCCAGGGTCAGCAGGAGCCCGCAGAACTGCCGTGCGGTGAGCGCCTCTCCGGCGAGCGCGGTGCCCAACAGGACGCCCGTCACCGGGTTGAGGAGCCCGAGCAGGCCGACCGTCGCGGCCGGCAGCCGGCGCAGGCCGGTGAACCAGGCCGCGAAGGCGAGGGCGGTCGCCACGACGCTCACGTAACCGAATCCGAGCAGCGCCGGCCCGTCGGCCGCCGCCGGCACCCCCTCCGCGGCGACGGCGAACGGCAGCAGCGCCAGGCCGCCGCCGAGCAGTTGCCATGCGGTCGACGCGAGGACGTCGACCTCCTCGTTCCACCGCTTGGCGAGGATGTAGCCGAGGGAGGACATGGCCATGGCCCCCACGGAAGCCAGCACGCCGAGCGGGTCGGCGGCCACGCGCCCGGAGAGCAGCATCAGGCAGACGCCCGCCACCCCGATGCACGCCCCGGCCAGATGGCGCGGCGTCGGCCGCTCGGCCACGACCGCCCACGCGATCAGCATCATCGCCAGGGGCGCCGTGGCCATGACGGTGGAGGCGGTGCTGGTCGGCAGGCGCTGTGCGGCCACGTACACCAGCGCGAAGAAGCCGCCCGTGTTGAGGACGCCCAGCAGCAGGGCCCTCCACCACCAGGCGCCGCGCGGCAGTCCGGGGCGGGCCGCGAGGAGCAGCAGGCCGGCGGGCAGCGCCCGCAGCGCGGCCCCGTACAGCGGCTGGCCCGGGGGTAGGAACTCGCGCGTGACGAAGTAGTTCGTCCCCCAGGCCACCGGCGCCACCGCCGTGACCAGCGACCATCGAAAATTAGCTTCCATGGAAGATATAATAGCTTCCGCGGAAGGTACATGGCTAAGGTGGGGCCGTGAAGGAACAGCCACCCGCAGACCACGTCGCCCGCATCCAGGCCGAATGGGCCCGCGAGCGTCCCGACCTCGACGTGAGCCCCCAGGGGGTGATCGGCCGGCTGCACCGCCTCGGCCTGCTGCTGACGGAACGCCTCTGCCTCGTCTACCGCCGCTACGGGCTGAGTGAGGGGGAGTTCGACGTCCTGGCCACCCTGCGCCGTACGGGCGAGCCCTTCGAACGGGCGCCCGGCGAACTCGCGGCGCACACGATGGTGACGACCGGGGCGATGACCAAGCGGATCGACCGTCTCGAACGCGACGGCCTGGTCACCCGCCGCCGCTCGGCCGAGGACGGCCGGGGCCGCGTCGTCGCCCTCACCCCGGCGGGCCGGGAGCTGATCGACCGCGCCTTCGCCGAGCACATGGAGAACGAGCGGAGCCTGCTCGCCGGGCTGAGCCCGCAGGACGCGGCCCGGCTGGAATCCCTCCTCACCGCCTGGCTGGCCCGGATGGAGCCCCCGCCCCCCGCCCCCGGCCCGTGAGCGCAGCCCCGGCCCGGGTCAGCGCGGGCCCAGCTTGACCCACTTGGCCGTGCTCGGGATCCCCTTCCCGTCGAGCAGGAACAGCATGTAATGGCCGGGCGGGGCATCGGCTGCGCCCGGCGGGGTCCGCAAGGTGACGGCCTTGCCCCGCACCGCCGTGATCGGGAGCTCCAGGTGGCGCTGACTGGTGTTCACGGCATGGGTGACGGTCGTGGGCGCCAGCAGGACGGCCCGCTTGACCTTCGCCGCCGTCGAACTGGAGACCTCGAAGGCCTTGCCGTAGCCGAGCGTTCCGGTCGGCACCCGGTCGAGCGCGGGCCGGGCGCCCCGGTGGAGGTACGCGGGCTCGTACAGCTCGATGCTGCCGTCCATCCCGTCCTTGATGTCGGGGTCGTTGGCGATCTGCTGGAGCTCGTCACCGGTGATCATGATCCGGCCGTCCGGCAGCACCAGGGCGTTGGAGTGGTAGCCGCGCGGCAGCCGCTGGGCCGGCCCGAGCCGCCAGCGGCCCTTGATGTCGCGCAGTTCGATCTGCCGGTACTTGAGATCGGCCCGTGGGTTGAACGGCCCGTGCCCGTAATCCCTCGTGTCCAGCGCTCCGTTGACCGTCAGCAGCGTGGCGTCCGGCAGGATCAGCGTGTCGTCCTGCGTACGGCCGAAGGCGCGCGGCGCCTCGGTGGTCCAACGGCCCCGCGACAGTTTGTACGTGTGGGGGTCGCGCGGGTCCCCGCCGAGGACCAGGACGGAGTCGGGTCCGCGGAAGCCGGCCGGCAGCGGCACCGCCGAGCCGTAGCCGCGGAAGTCCGCCGGCCGCCGCGGCAGGTCCTTCCGCGTCTCCTTCACCGGGTCGAAGACCCACTGCTGGTCGGCGTCCCGCCCGAGCCCGTAGATCATCCCGTCGCGCAGGGAGAACAGGTGCGGGTAGTCGTTGCGGAACGGCGCGTCGCTGCGCAGCCGTTCGACGTCGAGGTCGACCGGGATGTCGTACGAGAGCCAGGGCACGGGACGGCGCAGCGCGGGGAAGCGCTCCACCACCGGGGTGGGGGTGCCCGTACCGCGTTCGGACTGGCCGGACATGATGATCTGGCGCCCGTCCGCGCCGGTCACCACCGAGGGGTACCAGCGGCCGACGGACATGTCCTTGTTGCGGAACCACGTCTCGGTCCACGGGTCGAAGACGAAGGACAGCTTGGCGCCGCTGCCGCCCTTGCCGCCGGTGTTGCCGCCGAACACCCCGACCATGCCGTTGGGCAGGAAGGCGTGTCCGGCGCAGAAGAACGGCGCGGGGCGCGGGGCGTACGTCCCGTCCGGCATCAGGACGGTCGGCGGCTCGACGTTCTTGAACGCCCGTGGCCCGGTGCCCCGGGACGGGTCCCACAGGTAGGCGCGGCCCGCGTTGGTCCGGCCGATCCGGTCGGTGGGGCCGGTCTCCTTGGTGGGATCGACCTCCACCCGCTCGAAGGAGAAGAGCAGGACCTTGCCGGTCGGGAGCAGCGCCGCGTGGACGCCGAAGTCGGGGGAGGGGAAGTACTCCGTGAACCGGCCGTACGCGGCCGCCGTGAAGCGGGCGTTGGCCTTGCGCTGCGAGGCCCGGAGCGAGTTGAGGCTCGCCGTCCGCCTCGACTGCGGATACCCCCCGGTGCCGGCCACCGCCTGCCGCCGCTGCGCGTGCGCGCGGGCGTGCTCCTGGCCGATCACGGCGGCCTCGTCGGGCTGCGGCGCGGCGGCCCGGGCCGCGGCGGTCGGGGCGCCCCCGTCGTCCGTGTGGTGGTGCGCCGGTCTTCGGGCGAGGGCGGAAGCGGGCACGGGGGCCGGCAGGGCCGAGGCCCCCAGAACGGCCGCCACCGTGCACAGGGTGAGTGCGGTGGACCGCTGTGCGAACCGACCCGGCATGAGCCCTCCTCCGTCAGCGAGACGCTCATAGTAGGAGAATCTGCTCAAAATTCTTGTACGTGGCGAGGGTGGGGAGGGCCATTCGGCGGGCCGGACCGCAGTGATGAATCGTTTCTGCGGTGAAGCGGGCCCTCCGAGCGGGTGAGACGGCGCACCCGGTACCGCCCCGCCGTGGCCCCGGAGCGCTTCCATGACGGGGTGATCAAGACACTTCGCGCCGCACTGACGGCCGTCGCCGTGACCGGAAGCCTCCTCACGCTGTCCCCCTCTGCCGGGGCGACGGCCACCCCCGTGGCCGCGCCGCCGACCGAGCGGGTCACCGTCGACGTCGCCACGGTGAACGGTTCGGGCTGCCGTCCCGGCACCGCCACCGTCGCCGTGGCCCCCGACAACACCGCCTTCACCGTCACCTACAGCGAGTACCTGGCCTCGGCCGGCGGCGCCAGCACCGCTGTCGCAGGACGCAAGAACTGTCAGCTCGCCCTGGACGTGCACGTCCCGCAGGGCTACACCTACGCGGTCGCCCAGGTCGACTACCGCGGCTACGCCAAACTGGAGGAGGGCGCGATCGGCACGCAGAAGGCCAGCTACTACTTCCAGGGCATGAGCGCCACGGCATCCCGGACCCACAAGTTCACCGGGGCGCTCGACGACAACTGGCAGGTCACCGACACCGCCGGGGTGGAGGCCCTGGTCTTCGCGCCCTGCGGCGCCCAGCGCAACTTCAACATCAACACGGAACTGCGGGCCGAGGTGGGCGACTCCGACCCCGCGAAGACCAGCTACATGGCCGTCGACTCGACGGACGGCACGATCAACACCGTCTACCACTTCGCCTGGAAGAAGTGCACCGTACGCCGCTGAGCCGGCCGGATCAGGTGCGCCCCGTCGCCCGGGCGCGATAGCGCCCGGGCGTGGTGCCGAACTCCCGGCTGAACGCGTGAGAGAACGCGTACGGCGTGCCGTAGCCGACCCGTCGGGCGACGGCGGCCAGCGGGTCGGGGGTGTCACGCAGCAGGGTGGCGGCGTAGGTCAGCCGCCACCACGTGAGGTACGCCATCGGCGGGCGCCCCACCAGGGCGGTGAACCGGCGGGCCAGGGTCGGACGCGAGACTCCCGCCGCGGCGGCCAGCCGGTCGGTGGTCCAGGGGGCGGCGGGATCCGAGTGCAGCGCCCGCAGGGCGGCGGCCGCCACCGGGTCGCCCAGTACGGCGGACCAGGCTCCGGTCGACCCCTCCGCCATCCAGGACCGGATCATGTAGACGAGCAGCAGGTCCAGCAGGCTGGGCACCGCCATGCAGGAGCCCGGCCGCTGCTCGCCCAGCTCGCCGCCCAGCAGGTCGATGGCCGCGCGGAGTTCGGGGTGGGAGCCGACCCGGTTCGGCAGGTGGACCACCTCGGGCAGCTCCCGCATGAGCGGGTGGACGCGGCTGCGGTCGAGCCGGTACTTCCCGCACAGCAGCTCCACCCCGCCACCGGCGGCCGGCCGGGCCGGGGTACCGAGCGGCCCCGCCGACTGCGGGCGGGACGCGTCCGTCCCCGGACCGGAGGGCGCCGGACCGGAGGGTGCCGGACCGGCGGGGCGAGGGTCGAACAGCGCCTGACCGGAGGGCCGCGGATCGAAGAGCACCGCGCGCTCCACCGTCGCCGCATTGGCGGGGGAGTCCGCGATCACGTGCCCGGTGCCGTGCGGCAGCAGCACCGCGTCACCCGCGCCCAGCACGACCGCGTCGCCGGGGCCGCCTCCGTCCGGCAGCATCCAGCAACTGCCCTCCAGTACCACGTGGAAGCCCGCGCCGTCGTACGGGGCGAACCGCCTGCACCAGCTGCCGCCGACGTGCACCCGCTGGGAGGAGGGCTGCCCGATCCGTACGGCCGAGATCGCGTCGCTCACGACATCCATCCCGTCAGCCTATCCACGGGATCGCCCATGAGCGTCTCGCGTATTCCCCTGAGCCGCAGGCGCATTGAGCCGCTCAGCCGCCCCGCCTACGGTCGAGGCATGAACACGAACGAGAGCAGGCAGGGCATCGTGCTCGGCGAGGTGGAGATCAGCCGGGTCGTGGAGTGGCAGGGCGCGTTCGTCCCGGCGCGCACCCTCGTGCCGGACGCCCCGGCCGAGGTGTGGAAGGACAACGAGGCCTGGCTCGCGCCGGACCACTGGGAGCCGGGCGGTGACCGCGCGGTCCTCGCGCTCCAGACCTGGATCGTGCGCAGCGCCGGACGGACCATCCTGGTCGACACGGGGGTGGGCAACGGACGAGAGCGGCCCGGCTCGCCCTGGTTCCACCAGCGCCAGGGCGACTTCCTCGGCGATCTGGCCCGGGCCGGGGTTCAGCCGCAGGACGTCGACATCGTCGTCAACACCCATGTCCACGGCGATCACGTCGGATGGAACACCGTCGCCGCGGACGGGGACTGGGTCCCGGCCTTCCCCAACGCCCAGTACCTCATCCCGGCCGCGGACGACGCGTACTTCGGACCGGACAACGGCTACGGGAAGGGCCTGCGGGAGGACGACCGGCTGATCTACGAGGACAGCATCGCGCCCGTCCACCGGGCCGGGCAGGCCGTCCTGTGGGACGGGGTCCACCGCATTGACGAGCACCTCACCCTGGAGTCCGCGCCGGGACACACCCCCGGCTCCTCCGTCCTGCGGCTGCGGTCCGGCGGCGAGCGGGCGGTGTTCACCGGTGACCTGCTGCACAGCCCGGTGCAGATCCTCGAACCCGCCTGCAACAGCTGTTTCTGCCTGGACGCCGGGGGAGCCGCCGCCAGCCGCCGCAGGATCCTGGAACGCGCCAGCGACGAAGGTGAGTTGCTGATCCCGGCGCACTTCGCAGGGCCGGGTGCGGTGGAAGTCCGGCGCGCCGGGGGCGGATTCACCGCAGGACGGTGGATCCCCTAGCGTCGGGCGCAACCGGCCGGGTGCCTGTCACCCGCAGGACCCGCAGCGCCAACTGGATCTCCAGCGCCCCCGCCGGGCCGTTCCAGTCCGCCCCCAGGATCCGGCCGATCCGGTCCAGGCGCTGGACCACGGTGTTGACGTGCACGTGCAGAGCGTCCTTGGTCCTGGTCAGACTGGTCCCCTGGGCGAAGTACGCCTCCAGGGTGCGCACCAGCTCGGTGCCGCGCTGCGCGTCGTACTCCAGGACGGGCCCCAGCACCCTGTCGACGTACGCGCCCACGTCCGCCCCGTCGCCGAGGAGCAGGCCGAGGAACCCGAGGTCGCCCAGGCCGGCGCCGCAGCCGGTGTGGCCGAGCGCGTGCAGGGCTTCGAGGCAGCGCACGGCCTCGGCGTACGCGCCAGGCAGTTCCGCCGGGCCGGCGGCCGGGCCGGCGCAGCCGGCGGTCACCGGGCCGCCCACGGCCTGCCCCAGCTCCGCGGCGAGCGCCCGGGCCAGTACGCCGGGCGTCCCGGTGGGGGCGAGGAGCACGACGCGGCCCTGGTGCACCCCGGCGAGCCCGTTGCGCGTGTGCGCCCGGCGGGCGGTCTCCGTCGCCAGCCGCGACCGCAGGCCCGGATCGCAGTCCATGACCACGAGGGCGTGCGGGCGGGTGAGGTCGACGCCCAGCTTGCGCGCCCGCAGGAGCCGGCTGCCGGTGTCGCGGGCGCTGCCGGGCTGTTCGGGCGCCAGCAGGTCGCCGAGGAGTTCACCGCGTACCCGGTCCTCGGCGTGCGCGATGGAGCGGCGCAGCAGCAGCAGCAACGCCGTCACCAGCCCGGCCCGTTCGAAGAGCCGCCGCTCGCTGTCGGTGAGGTCGGCCCGGCCGGCGAGGGTCAGGCTGCCGAGGGGCTCCGGCCCGGCGAGTACCGCGCAGACCCACAGCCCGTCCACGCAGACCGCCTGCCCGTCCGCGCGCGAGGCGGCGAGGCCCCGGGGCGGTGGCGGCCCGGCCGGCTCGCGGGCGGAAGGCGACTGCGGGTCCGCGGGGACCCGGGCCAGTTCCGCGCCGTCGGCGTCGTGGACGGCCAGGGCGCCGCCGAGCAGGGCGGCGACCTCCCGCGCCACGTCGCCCACTTCGCCCCCGCGCAGGACGAGGCGGGTCAGCCGGTCGTGGGTCTCGGCGGCGAGCCGCATCGCCTCGCTCTGGGCGCGGGCGGTCTCGGTGGCGGCGCCCAGTTCGACCAGGGCGGCGCGGGTCTCCTCCAGCAGCCGGGCGCTGTCGATGGCGACGGCGGCGTGGTCGGCGAGCGAGGACAGCAGGGCGACCGCGTCGGGCGCGAAGTCCCGGACCGCCCGGTCGGCGGCGTACAGCACCCCGATCACCCGGGTGCCCACCCGCAGCGGCACCCCGAGGATGCCGCGCAGGCCCTCCTCGCGTACCCCGTGGTCGATGGCCGGGGTGTGCCGGAAGCGGTCGTCCGCCCGGTAGTCCGCGCTGGCGTACGGGCGGGCGGTCTGCGCGACCAGCCCGCCGAGCCCCTCGCCCATCCCGAGCCGCAGCTGCTGGAACGCGGCGGAGACGGAGCCGTCGGTGACGCGCATGAACGTGTCACCGGCGACCGGGTCGTTGAGGGTCAGGTAGGTGACGTCCGTGCCCAGCAGCATGCGGGCCCGGTGCACGATGGCCCGAAGTACGGCGTCGAGGTCCCGCAGCGCCGCGAGGTCGCCGGCCGTGTCGAACAGCGCGGTCAGCTCCGCCTCGCGCCGCCGGTGCTGGTCGAGCGTGCGGCGGACGTCCAGCGCCACCCGGGTCGCCTCTTCCACCAGGGCCTGCTCGGCCGGGCCCGCCCCGGCCGTACGGGCCTGCGCGGCGGGCCGGGTGAACTGCTCGACGGCCGCGCCGCTGCGCAGCAGTTCGAGCAGTTCCCGCAGGGCGTGCACCGCCGGCCCGGCTGCGGGGTCCTTCTCGGGCTCCGAGGTCATGGCGGCATTCTCCCGTGGCGGGCCCGGCCGGATCAGACGGGGTCCGGGGTGGTCTCCGCGGGCAGCCGGCCCGTACGGCCGGGCGCGGAGGCGGTCGGCCCCGTACCGGCCAGGTCGCGGCCGCGGGTCTCCCGGGCGAGGAGGACGGTGAGGGTGGTGACCAGGGCGGCAGCGCACAGGTACAGGGACACCGGGACGGAGGAGTCGTAGTCCTTCAACAGCTCGACGGCGATGACGGGCGCCGGCGCCCCGGCGAAGACCGAGGCGAGCTGTGAGCCCATCGAGGCTCCGGAGTAACGGACTCCGGTGTCGAACATCTCGGAGATGAAGGCGGCCTGCGGCCCGTACATCGCACCGTGCAGCAGCAGACCGGCGGTGACGGCCGCGGTGATGACGGGGAACGACTCCGAGTCGACCAGCGCGAAGAACCCGAAGGCCCACAGGGCCATGCCGACCGAGCCGATCAGCGTCACCGGGCGACGGCCGATCCGGTCCGAGAGCGCACCCCAGGCCGGGATGGCGAGGAAGTGGACCGCCGAGCCGATCAGCACGGCGTTCAGGGCGGTGCTCTTGGGCAGGCCCAGGTGGGTGGTGACGTAGACGAGGAGGAAGGAGGTGAGGACGTAGTACGAGATGTTCTCGCCGAACCGGGTCCCCATGGCGGTCAGCACCTGCAGCCGGCTCCTGCGCAGCACCTGCACGACGGGCGCCTTCTCCCGTACCCCGCGGGCCGCCTCGGCGCGGGCCCTGGCCTGCGCGGCGAGGAAGACGGGGGACTCCGACACGGAGAGCCGGATCCACAGGCCGACGACCACCAGCACCCCCGACAGCAGGAACGGGATCCGCCAGCCCCACGCCAGGAACGCGGCGTCCGACTGCACGGCGGCGAGCACCGCGAGCACGCCGGTGGCCAGCAGGTTCCCGCCGGGAGCCCCCGACTGCGGCCACGAGGCCCAGAATCCGCGGTGCCGGTCACCCCCGTGCTCGGACACGATGAGCACGGCCCCGCCCCACTCGCCGCCGAGCGCGAAGCCCTGCACGAGCCGCAGCAGGGTGAGCAGGACGGGCGCGCCGACACCCACGGCGGCGTAGGTGGGCAGCAACCCCATGGCGAAGGTCGCCCCGCCCATCATGAGGAGACTGACCACGAGCAGCTTCTTGCGCCCGACCTTGTCCCCGAAGTGCCCGAACACCACCCCGCCCAGCGGCCGGGCGAGGAACCCGATGGCGTACGTGATGAACGCGATGAGGGTACCGGTCAGCGGATCGGTGGTCGGAAAGAACAGCTTGTTGAACACCAGCGCCGCGGCGGTGCCGTAGAGGAAGAAGTCGTACCACTCGATGGTGGTCCCGATGAGGCTGGCGGCGACGATGCGCTTGATGCTGCCGGGGGAGGCCATGAACACCACTTCCAGGGGGTCTGCGGGGACGATCGGTGTCGCCACAACGTAGAAGTCCCCGGGCCGGCCACATATGTGGCGGGCCATCACAATCAGGCCGTACCCTGTGTGCCCCGCCACCACACTGCCGGCGAACGCGGTCTTCCCGGCTCCCACGGGCGACGGCCACAGGACCTGCCCCCAATTCCCTCGGCGTGGCGAGATATCCCAGCGCACCCCGGATTCCTCGCATGACGCGGTTCTCTGCCGACTCCGTGATCGCGACATCCCCGGGCTCCGATGGCGCGGTGGCACCTGGGCCTCGTCTTTTCGTCCTCTTGACGATATGTGAGCCGGTCGCTTATCGTCATGATGACGAATTCAAGGGGGTTCCCACCATGGCCGACATCACCCGTCGCTTCGGCTGGCGTCACCTGCGCTCCGCGCCCACCACCCACATCCGCCACCACAAGCGCGGCCGCCTCGTCCACGACGGCCGTGGGCTCAGCTTCTGGTACCGGTCGCTGTCGGCAGCGCTGTCCGAAGTGCCCGTCGACGACCGGGAGCTGGCCATGGCGTTCCACGCCCGTACGGCCGACTTCCAGGACGTCACCGTGCAGGCCACCGTCACCTACCGGATCAGCGACCCGGCCGCGGCGGCGGACCGGCTCGATTTCTCCGTGGACCCGGACAGCGGCAGCTGGCGCGGCGCGCCCCTGGAGCAGATCTCCACCCTCCTCACCGAGACCGCGCAGCAGCACACGCTGGACGTGCTGGCCCGGACCCCGCTGGCCGTGGCCCTGGTGGACGGCGTCGCCTCCGTACGACAGAGCGTCGCCGCCGGTCTCGCCGCCGAGCCCCGGCTCCCGGACACCGGCATCGACGTGGTGGCCGTACGCGTCGTCGCGATCCGGCCCGAGGCCGAGGTGGAGCGCGCCCTGCGCACACCGGCCCGCGAGCAGATCCAGCAGGAGGCGGACCGGGCCACCTACGAACGGCGGGCCGTCGCCGTCGAGCGGGAGCGTGCGATCGCCGAGAACGAGCTGGCCAGTCAGATCGAACTGGCCCGGCGCGAGGAGCAGCTGATCGAGCAGCGGGGCGTCAACTCCCGTCGCGAGGCGGAGGAGAAGGCGGCGGCCGACAGCGTACGGACCGAGGCCGAGGCGGCGCGCAAGGTCCGTTTGGCCCGGGCGGACGCCGCAGCGGTGCGCGAGACCGGGTCGGCACGGGCCGAGGCCCAGGCTTCCTGGCTGCAGGTGCACGACGAGGCCGGCGCGGGCACGCTGTACGCCCTGGCGGCGACCCGGCTGGCGGAGAACCTGCCGCGCGTCGAGAGCATCACGCTCACTCCGGACGTCCTCACCGGCCTCCTTGGCAGGCTCGGGCGCCCGGACACCGGGGCGGACACGTGAGCCTGGCACCTCGGGCGGTGCTCGTGCACCGCAGGACCGAGTACGAGGAGCTGGTCGACCGGCACGGGACGCACGGGCAGGCGGCGTTCTTCCTCTCCAGCCGGGGCCGCTCGATCGACGACGTGGTCGGCCGCCACAACCGGACCCGGCAGGCGCTGCGCGAGGTGGCGGCAGCGGTGCCGCTCACCTGGCGCCGCTCCCAGGTGGAACGGGCGGACCTGGACCGCTTTCTGTTCGCGCCGGAGGACGTGGTGGTCGTGGTCGGGCAGGACGGCCTGGTCGCCAACACCGCGAAGTACCTCGCCGGACAGCCCGTGGTCGGCATCGACACCGACCCGGGACGCAACCCCGGAGTCCTGGTCCGTCACCGCTGCACCGACACGGCTGCCCTCCTGCGCGCCGCAGTCGGCGGGGGGCCGACGGAAGACCTGACCATGGTCGAGGCCGTCGCCGACGACACCCAGCGCCTCCTCGCGCTGAACGAGATCTACCTGGGCTCGCCCGGCCACCAGACGGCCCGCTACCGCCTGGGCCGCGACGGCGAAGAAGGTCCGGGCGAGGCCCAGGCGTCCTCCGGGGTACTCGTCGGCACCGGCACCGGCGCCACCGGCTGGCTGCGCTCCCTGTGGCTGGAACGCGGCAGCACGACGCAGCTGCCCGCACCGTCGGACCGCCGACTCCTGTGGTTCGTCCGCGAAGCCTGGCCGTCGCCCGCGACCGGAACCTCGATGGTCGGCGGCCATCTGGACCAGCGGGAGGGGCTGTGGCTGACGGTCGAGTCGGACCGGATCGTGGTCTTCGGCGACGGCATGGAGGCGGATGCCCTGCAGCTGACCTGGGGTCAGAGCGTACGACTGGGCATCGCGGCGACAGCGCTGCGCCTGCTGGCGTGAGCACCCCGCCCGGCCGGCCTCGTGGCAGGGAGGGTCCGCGCAGCAGCACATCCCCTCAACAACTCCGGGGAAATGATGGGAACTTGCCTGACTGGTCAGTAACATCCGACCGACACGTGACACATCGTCAGAGACGCTACCCCCCGAAAGGGTCTCCTGCATGCGCCGGACCTCCCGCTTCGCCCCCGTCGCCCTCGGCGTGGCAGCCCTCCTGCTCGGCGTCCTCCCCGCGCAGGCCCAGGCCCACCCCGACCGCGTCCCCGACCGCGTCACCATTGGGGACCGCACTTTCACCACCGACGGCCAGGGCCGCGCGCTGCAATGGCGCGGCTTCAACCTCGCCGACAAGAGCAGCCGGGGCGCCGACGCGTTCGCCGACATCCACGAGAGCGACCTGAAGGACATGGCCGCCCGGGGGTTCAACCTCGCGCGCCTGGCGTTCTTCTGGGACGACCTCGAACCGACGCCCGGACACTACGACCGCGGTTACCTCGCCAAGATGCGCCGCATCCTCGACTGGGCCGATCGCTACCACGTCAAGGTCGTACTCGACGCCCACCAGGACGTATACGGACCGCACTTCGGCTCCCGCGGGGTGCCCGCCTGGGCCACGCGCGACGAGGGCCTGCCGTTCCGGCCGATTCCCGAGGACTGGTTCTCCGAGTACTTCGAGCCGTCCGTACAGGCCGCCTTCGACCACCTGTACAAGGACACCGACCTCCGCACCGCGCACGCCCGCATGTGGACGACGGTCGCCTCCGCCCTGGGCGGGCACCCCGCGCTGCTCGGCTACGACCTGATGAACGAGCCGTTCGCGCGGTTCCTCGAGGGCGAAGACCTCCCTGCCGCCGCGGCCCGCTTCGAGGCCGGCGAGCTCACCGAGATGTGGAACCGCCTCGTGCGGGCGGTCCGTCTCGTCGACCAGAAGTCGTGGGTGTTCGTCGAACCCACCGTCATCGTCGGTCTCGGCGTCCCCACCCGGATGGGGCCCATCGACGACCCGCACGCCGGGTACGCGCCGCACTTCTACGAGACCGCGATGGAGACCGGCGGTGACTACGACCCCGATGGCACCTTCATCCCGGCCTACGAGGCCGCGATCAGCGACTATCCGACCCGGCACCGCATGCCGGTGCTCGTCGGCGAGTGGGGCGGCAACCCGTACGTTCCGCACGCGAGCCGGTTCGTCACCGACATGACGGCCTCCCTGGACCGCTTCTCCAGCGGCTGGACGTGGTGGCAGTGGTGCCGGGGCGGCGGCTACTGCTTCCTCGACCAGACGGGCGCGGTGAAGCCCAACGCCCGGCTGCTCGTCCAGCCCTACGCGCGGGCCGTCGCGGGAGACCCGCTCGGCTTCGAGTACGACCCCGCCGCGCGCACCTACACCCTCACCTTCCGCACCCGCGACAACGCCGCCGGACCCACCGAGATCACCGTGCCGAAGGACACCTACCCGAACGGCTACCGCGTCACGGTCCAGGGCCGCAACGCCAAGTGGGACGGCCACGGCCAGACCGTCAACGTGAGCACCCACGGGAGGAGCGGAACCACGTACCAGGTCACGATCAGCCCGAGGTAGCCCACCGGCGCGGTCACGGCGGGCCCGGTTCCGTCGCGAGCGCGTCCAGCACCGCCGCCGCGACGTGGTGGTGACCGGCCGGGGTGAGGTGGACGCCGTCCTCCTCCCAGTGGCCGTGCGCGGCGGCCCGGGTGTCGATCGTGACCTCGGGCTCGGCGAGCAGGAGTTCCGCGACGGCGTCGAGGTCCGCCCCGGCCCAGCCGAGACCGGCCCGCCGGAAGTGGACGTACTCCGCGACCCGCCCGGGATCGACGCCGGTCGGGGTGAGCCAGACCCACCGGGCCCCGGTCCGCCGGACCGTCAGGTCGCGCAGGTCCCGCAGGGTGCGGCGGGTCTCGGCGGCGGAGATCAGCGGGACCCCGTCCAGCCGCTGGACGTCGTTCGACCCCAGCATGCACAGCACCCAGTCGGGCCGCTGGAACGCGAGTGCCGGGAGGTTCGCCAGGGCCTGGGTCGTCGTACTGCCTGTCACGGCCGGGTTCGTGCAGCGCACGCCGTCCGGAAGCAGGTGCCGCAGGATCTCGAACCAGGACAGCCGGTCGGCCGTGGTGCTCTCCCCCACGGCCACGACGTGCTCGCCCGGCCGGAACGGCAGGCCGGCCAGGCGTGCCGCCGCTCCCGGTTCGGCCGCGAGTGCGGCGGCGGCCGCCCGGTTCCGCGCCTCGAAGCGGTCCAGGAGCGCCCGGTAGCCGGCCGGGTCGAGCCCGAACAGGGCTCCGAGCGCGGCCTCGTCGGGCGCGGGGCCGAGATGGCGCAGGACCTTCTCGGGCTGGTGGAAGCGGAGCATGCGTTCCGCCGGGTCGTGCGCGGCGGCAGTGGTGGCACTCGTCATGGCGGTCAGCCCTCCGTACGGACGCGGCGGCGCGGCAGCAGGAACCCGGCCGCGATCAGCCACAGGAGGCCGGCGAACCGGGCGACCGGCAGCAGCAGGGCGGCCCCGTCGGCCAGCAGGACCAGCGTGGACAGTTCGGCGACCGCCGCGACGGCCAGTCCCGCCACGGCGAGGGCGCGCGGGAGCAAGCCGGCGAGCAGCCCCGGTACGGCGATCCCGGCGACCAGCAGCCCCAGCAGGACGACGTGGCCGGGGCCGCCGAGCCCGAAGGCCCGGTACTGCAGGGCCCGGACGACGTCGCCGTGCCCCGCGACCTCGGGCCGGGACAGCACCCAGGTGACCAGTCCGGAGCAGGCGAGGAAGGCCGAGGCGAGGACGCCTCCGGCGAGCGCGATGGTGGCGCCGGGGGCGCGTACGCCGAGCTTGTGCAGCCGCGCCGAGACGGTCGCGGCGTAGATCGCGAGCGGCACCGATGCCGCGAACTGCAGGGCTCCGGACAGGCGTACCGCGTCGGTGTCGTCGCACTGATCGACGGCCTGGAGGGCAAGGACCTCGTCGAACGGCGGCGCAGCGCCGAGGACCGCCGCAACTACGAGCTCCACCTCACGGCGGAGGGCAGACGCACCCTCGGCGCGGTCTCCCGCGCAGCCGCGGCCCACGAGGACGCCCTGCTCGCCGCCCTCGACCCGGAGCAGCGCACGCACCTGCTCGGCCTGCTCGAGCGCGTCGCGGCCGAACAGGAACTGACCCCCGGAGTCCACCCCGGCTACCGCACCCGCGGCTGAAGTCCGGCCTGCATCGGCCGGGGCAGGGGTGGAGAACTGCGCCGAACGTGTCGCGCGCGGCGGCAGTGCGGACAGCCTCGACCCGCGAGCGGGCCCGGTGCCGTAGAAACGGACGGCGTGCCGTCTTCAGGCCCACGGTCCTGAGGCGTCGGCAGACAGTGACCGCCTCTGCCCGTGCCGTGCGGCGCCGTCGGTACGGCTCCGGTACGGCCCCAGCTCAGGGAACCGCCCGTGAAAGCCCTCGTCGCCACCGACTACCAACCGCTCGACCGCCTGACCATCGCCGAGCTGCCGAAGCCGGCCGCGGGACCGGACGAGGTCGTGGTCAAGGTCGAAGCGGCTGCACTGAACCCGCTCGATCTCATGCTGGTCACAGGGGCGGCGAAGGACCTCTTTCCGGCCGAGCACCCGCTGATCGTCGGGATGGACGTCGCCGGAACCGTGGTGGAGGCCGGGGCCGGCGTCAGCGGGTACGCGCCCGGCGACCGGGTGCTCGGGTTCGTCGGACAGGCGGGTTCCGTGGCGGAGTACACCGTGGCCACGCCGGGTCCGCGGCTGGCCCATCGGCCGCAGAAGCTGGACGCCGTCCACGCGGCGGCCATTCCCGAGTCCGGCATGACCGCGGTGTGCCTGCTGCGGGCGGTCGGGCTGACCGAGGGTGAGAGCGTGCTGGTGATCGGTGCCACCGGCGGAATCGGTCTGTACGCCGTACAGCTCGCGCACGCGCTCGGAGCCCGCGTGATCGCCACGGCCACCGCCCAGGACGCGGACTACATCCGCGAGCTCGGTGCCGCGGACACCGTCGACTACCGGCAGTCCGACGTGGTCGAAGAGACGCTGAAGCTGGTGCCGGACGGAGTCGACGTGGTCGTCGACCTGGTCAACCGCGGTGAGGGGCTGGCGCCGGCGCCCGGGCGGCCAGGTCCGGTGGCAGGGTGGTGTCCCCGCTGTTCGGCCCGGACGACCTGGGCCGCGGCGTGACCCCGGTCTACATCGGCTCGTTCGTCCCGGAACCGGGAGATCTGGAGGATCTCGCGAACCGGGCCGCGGACGGCGGTCTGCGCGTCGAGATCGGTGCCCGCTACGCGTTCGGCGATGCGGTGCAGGCGGTGGCCGACTTCGCCGGCAAGCACATCCGGGGCAAGGTCGTCATCACCGTCCCCTGAGGTCGAGAGCTGCCGTACGGTCACCCTCGGGACCTCGGCCGGCCGCGCCTGCGGCCGGACGGCCGATCAGCCCAGGGGCGACACTTGCCCCGCACCTGCATCGACCCGCACCGTCGCCGACAGCGACGGGAAGCTGTTCGGCCGACCACGAGGGAGCCCTTCATGACCACGGCGCAAGACCTGTTCATCGTCGCCCTGGAGGCTCCGCCCGAGCGCCCTGTGGGACAGGGTGACCTGTCCCTGGCCCTGGCCGGTGCCGAACTGATCGATCTCATCGCGGCGGAAGCCGTCACCCTGGACGACGACCTCATCCTCCCCGGCCCGCAGCCTGCGCTGGACGACCAACTGCTCGGGGCGGCAGCGTCGGCGCTCGGGCGACAGGAGCCGTACGAGCGCGTCGACGACTGGCTGTGGCGCAGGGGCCGCGACCTGTCCGCGGCCTATCAGAGGGTGTTCGAGGAGGACGGCCTGCTGTCCCCGGCGCGGCGCGGATACCTGCCGTTCGGGGCCGGGCACCTGGAACTCGTCGACTCACCGGCCCGGCAGCGGGCGCGCAGGCGCTGGGAGGAGGACGAACCCGTCCTCCGGGCCCTGGCCGTGGCCGTCGGCATCCGCGGCGGACCCTCCGAGGACGCTCCCGGCCCGGACGGCGAGGCGGTGACCACCGTGCTGGCCGCCGTCAACGATGCCGTGCTGGAACTGGAGGCTGTGCGCCAGCGGCGGTCCATCGAGAACGCGGCCTTCGCCAACGTCTGGCGGGCCCCCTGAGTTCTGCCCCCGAGCGGCGGAGTCAACGGCGTGGTTCGGCGAAGCCGTAGTCCGAGGCGCGCCGCCAGACCTCGACCGGCGACAGGACGGCGTCGAACTTCAGGGTTCCGGCAGGCCTGGGCGATCAGGGTGCGCCGGTTGGCGATGACGGGGGCTGCGAGGCCGACGGCCTTCCAGGGCCAGGTCTTCCTTCTCGGCTGCGTGGGTGCGCAGCACCCCAGTACCCCCGCGGGCATGGCGCCGAAGCGGTCCGAGGTGCGACCGGTCGCCTGGCGTTGGCATGGACCGGCCAGGGTCGGAGGACGATCTTGCCGTGGGTGTGACGGCGTTCGAGCTCGGTCTACGCCTCGCGGACCTGATCCAGCGGGTACACCCTTGCGATGGGGACCTGGAGGAGCCCGTCGGGGACGGCGTGCACCGCTCGCCACGCGGTTGAGCCGACCACGTACAGGCTGCCGGCGACCTCCCAGGACACGTTCTCCGGCTTGTGGGTGAGGTCGCCGACCTCGACCAGGACCACCTCGGCCTGGGACGCCCTCTTGTTGCTGAACCCGAGTACTCGTCGCCCGGTGAGAATCCGTCGACTCGGGAGCCGACTTCCTCGATGACCCCGGCGAGGTCGCTGCCCTGCCCGGAAGGGAACGTCGACGGGAACATCTGCGTCCGTGCCCCTGTGCGGATGACCGCCTCACTCGGGTTGATGCCTGCCGCTCTCACGCGGCACGAGCACCTGCCCGTCCCCGGGTGCGGGGCGTTCCATCTCCTCGACCCGCAGCACGTCGGTCAGGTTGCGGTACCAGTCCGGATTGGCGGGTGCTCCGCCCTTGGTCGCGAAGACGTAGATCACGTCCGGCTCCGTGTCGTGGGGGAGGTACATCGTGGGGCTGACGTACTCCCGTCCGCTCTTGCGGCCGACGTGGTGCAGGAGGACCAGTGGAGCGCCCTCGAAGACTCCGCCGACCTTTCCCTCGTTCGCCCGGAACTCCGCGATGTTCTTCGCGTTCCAGTCGAGCGCCTCGGTCATGTCGAACTCCTGTCGTTCGCGTCCTCGGTCGGTGTGCCCGGGGGCTGCACCGGTGAGGTGTGTTTCGCGGGTGCTTCCACGGTTCGCACCAAGGGTTACCGCGTGGCAGGTGAGGAGGCGTCGTCGGAATGAGGTGATTCGTAGGTCGGTACCGAGAGGGTCTGTGAGTCCGGGGCGGCGAGCGTGTCCGCGGTCGTTGCCAGGAGGAGCTCCAGGCCGGTGGATTGCCCGGACCGGAATCAGCTATTCGAACAAGTGTTTGAGGTGGTGCTTCGAGTCTCCGTCATGAGATTCGGGGCGAACTACCATTAAGGGGGCTTTTTGAGCCCGCACCTGCCCGTGGCCCAATGGTAGGGAGGCCGGCATGGAGTTCGGGAACGGATCCGGGGGAGTGGACGGCTCGCGCTGTCTGCCGATCTCCGAGCATGGTCTGATCGGTGATCTCCGGACCGCCGCGCTCGTGGGGACGAACGGCACGATCGACTGGTACTGCTGCCCTCGTTTCGACGCACCGAGCGTGTTCGCGTCGATCCTCGACGCCGACCGGGGCGGGTCGTGGGAGCTGGCCGCCGACGTGCCGGCACGGACGCGGCAGTTCTACTTCCCCGACACCAATGTGCTGATCACGCGGTTCTACGCCGCCGACGGGGTGGCGGAGATCCAGGACTTCATGCCGGTCTTCGACGAATCCCGCGAGGCATCCCGGCACCGGCTGATCCGGCGGGTGATCTGCGTCCGGGGCACCCTGCCGTTCCGGGCCCGGGTCGCGCCCCGCTTCGGCTACGGCGCCGAAACGCACACCGTACGCGTGCAGGCCCACGAAGCAGTCTTTGAGTCCTCTTCCCTGTCGGTGGCGCTGTCCTCCACCGCTCCGCTGGAAGCCGACGGCAAGGACGTCACGTCGCACTTCAAACTCCTCGAAGGCGAGTCCGCGGTGTTCGCCTTCGACCGGATCACCGATGACGTCCGCCCGCAGGCATGTCCGCGCGCCGAGGCCGAGGCGCAGTTCGAGGCGACGGTCCGGTTCTGGAGCCGCTGGCTGAGCCGCTCGCGCTACCGCGGCCGCTGGCGGGAGATGGTCAACCGGTCCGCGCTGACGCTGAAGCTCCTCACCTACGTGCCGACGGGTGCGATCGTCGCCGCCCCGACGACGAGCCTGCCCGAACGGGTCGGCGGTGAGCGCAACTGGGACTACCGGTACGTGTGGGTCCGCGACGCCGCCTTCTGCGTCTACGCGATGCTCCGCCTGGGCTTCACCTCGGAGGCAGAGGCATTCATGGGCTTCCTGTCCGAGCGGTGCATCGAGCCGCGAGCCGGCCCCGCCGGTCCGCTGCAGATCATGTACGGCATCGACGGCCGGAAGGACCTGCCCGAATCCGAGCTGCTCCACCTCGAAGGGCACCTGGGCTCCACCCCGGTGCGGGTGGGGAACGCCGCCACCGGTCAGCTCCAACTGGACATCTACGGCGCGATGATCGACTCCGTCTACCTGTACGACAAGTGGGGCAAGCCCATCAGCAGCGACCACTGGGACGAGGTCGGCGCCGTGGTCGACTGGCTCTGCGAGAACTGGGAGCAGCCCGACGAGGGCGTCTGGGAGACCCGGGGCGGCCGGAGGCACTTCGTCTACTCGCGGCTGATGTGCTGGGTGGCGATCGAACGGGCGATCCGCATGGCCAACCGGCGCGGCCTGCCCGCCGATCTCGCCCGCTGGCAGCAGAGCCGGGACGCGATCTACCGGCAGATCATGAGCCAGGGCTGGTCGGCCGAACGCGGTGCGTTCGTCCAGGGGCTGGGCAGTGACGTGCTCGATGCCTCGGTGCTGATGATGCCGATGGCCAAGTTCATCGCGCCCACCGACCCCAAGTGGCTCTCCACCCTCGACGCGCTGACCGCGGACCTGGTCTCCGACTCGCTGGTCTACCGCTACGACCCGCAGGCCAGCCCCGACGGCCTGCACGGATCGGAGGGCACGTTCTCGATCTGCTCCTTCTGGTACGTCGAGGCGCTCACCCGCGCCGGACGCCTGGAGGAAGCCCGGCTGGCCTTCGAGAAGATGCTCACCTACGCCAACCACGTGGGCCTCTACGCCGAGGAGATCGGCCGGAGCGGAGAGCAACTCGGCAACTTCCCCCAGGCGTTCACCCACCTCTCGCTGATCAGTGCCGCCTTCAACCTCGACCGCGCCCTCGGCTGAGCACACGACGGGAAGGTCGCCGTCGAGCGACGCAGCCGGGCGCGCCATGCGCGGCTGTGGGGCTGGCGTGCGAACAGCATGCGCCAGTGGTCCTCGGCTCCTTGGGGCCCGGTCATGATCTCGTCAGAGCATGCGGCGTGGCCGCGGACGACGATCTGCGGGGCGGAGTCGAGTCCGCTGCCCGTCGGGTCGGAGAAGAGCAGCGCGACCCGGCCGTCCCTGCGGATGTTGAACGCCTTCTGCGCGAACGCGAGGGGCTGCGTACCTCCGTGGAGAGGGGCGCGCAGGGCCCGGCAGGCGGCGGCGTACTGGCGCCGGCCGAAGGCCCGCCACAGCAGGCGGCCGATCAGGGGCGCCTTGTCCAGGAAGTAGGCACGCTCCTGCGGGTCGGCGTCTTCGAGGAGCGACCCCAGGGCCGGCATGAGTTTGTCCTTGGGGACGGTCTCCAGTCCGCGGCGGCCCGCCGCGTCCCACTCGGCGACCGACAAGTAATGCTCCACCAGGGGCAGGACCAGCCGTTCCTCGTCGTCAAGATGCTCCAGGAGCGCGGCGCGGTGCTCTTCCAGGGCCCTTGCCAGTTCCTTCGCGGCCGTCCGGTCGGCGGTCCGCTGCCAGCCGGGCGCTTGGGCGGTGACCTCGGTCAGGCTCCGGTCGATGCGGGCGTGCTGCTCCTCCACGCACGACGATGTCCGTGCCGGCGGCGACGGCGTCGGCACGCTCGCGCAAGAGCGGCCAGATCGTCTCGTCCTCGACCGTGTGGTGGTGGTGCAAGCCGGTGACGTACTCGGTCAGGTGTGCGCCGACTTGGCGGGTGCGCGCAGTCCTCCCCTTGGGAGCCCCACGGCAGCGTGCCGTGCTGGCCCGGCTGCTGGTCGCCCGCGGCAGCCGTGGTCTCGGTCGACCGGCTCGCCGAGGACCTGTGGCGCGGCACCCCGCCCGCCAAGGCCCTCGTCTCCCTGCACACCTATGTGTCCAACCTGCGCCGACTGCTGGAACCGGAGCGACCGCCCCGCGCCCCCGCGCGCCTGCTTGTCACCTCCGTGTGCCGGGGTACGCCCTTCGGCTGCCGGGTGAAGCGGTGGACGCCTGGCACTTCGAGGCTCGGCTGGAGCAGGCCCGGAAGGCTCCGGCACCACAGGCGCGGGAACTGCTGGCCGACGCATTGGCCTGCTGGCGGGGGCCGGCATTCCAGAAAAACGCCGATGAGGAGTGGGCGGCGCCGGAAGTGGCCCGGCTGACCGAGCTGTTGGCGGACGCCCGTGAGCTCGCTGCCGCAGCCGACCTGCGTACCGGGTCCCCCACCGAGGCGGCACGGGCGGCCGCCGACCTGGTGGCGGGGCAGCCGCTGCGGGAGGAAGGGTGGCGGTTGCTCGCGCTCGCCCAGTGGGCGTGCGGGCGGCAGGCGGACGCATTGACCACGCTACGTCGGGCCAGGTCCGTCATGCGGGAGGAATTGGGCTGCGATCCCACCCCCGTGTTGCGCAGCGTGGAGCGGGCCATCCTGGAGCAGCGTCTGGACGTCCTGCGGGCCGAGACGTCAACGGCCCCCGGAACGTCCGTCCCGTCCTCCACGTCCCGTGCGGTCGCCATGAACAGTGCCCCTGCCGGCGGAGCGCAGGCGCCGACGCCCGGCGCCGACGCGGGGAGGCTGTTCCTCGGCCGGGAGGAGGAGCTGCGCACCGCCGAGGCCGCCGCGGACGCCGCACCGGCGAGGCCGGCGCCGGTAAATCGGCCTTCCTCAGCCGGCTCGCCGACCGGTTGGCGAGCGACGGCTGGACGGTGGTGGTGGGGCGCTGCCCCGCATACGAAGGGGCGCCGCCCGCCTGGGCCTGGGTCGAGGTGCTGGGCGCGCTCGCCCGCCGGGCCGAGCCCGCGACCCCGGCCGAGCTGGCCGTCCTGCTGCACGAGCCGGCGCAGCGCCCGTCGCCACCCGCGACGAAGCCACGGCCGGCCGCTTCCGCATACACCGGGCGTTCACCGCCTGGCTGTCCGCCGCGGCTGCCGAGCGGCCGCTCGCCGTGCTGCTGGAGGACCTTCACCGGGCCGACGCGGAGACGCTGGCGCTTCTGGAGGCAGCGGGCGCGGTCGCGGGCGTTCCCCTCCTCACCGTCGCCTGCTACAGGCCTTCCGAGGTGGGCGATCGGCTGGCGAAGACGCTCGCCCAGCTCGCCCCGCGCCCGCCGCACCGGATCGCGCTGGGCGGGCTACCGTCTGACGCCGTGGCCACCGTCGTCACGGGTATGCGTACCACTGTGGCCCCGGCCACCCTGGACGCGATCGCCGCACGTACCGGAGGCAACCCGTTCTACGTGTGGGAGAGCGCACGGCTCTTGGACGGTGAAGGCGAACTCGTCGCCCTGTCGGAGGTCCCCCAAGGTGTCCGGGACGTCCTGCGTCGCCGGCTGGCGCTCCTGCCCGATGCCGCGCTCGCCACCATGCGCCTGGTGTCCGTCATGGGCACGGAGGCCGATGCGGCCCTGCTGGTGGAGGCGGCCGACGCGGACGAGGAGACGGTCCTGGCAGGACTCGATGCCGCGCTCGCGGCCGACCTTCTCACCGAACCGGGTCCGGGCAGGGTCGGTTTCGTGCACGCCCTGGTACGGGACACGGTCTCCACCGATCTGACCGGCGTGCGCCGGGCCCGGCTGCACGATCGCGTCGCCGCGGTCCTGCGCCGCCACCGCCCCGACGACCTGGCGGCGCTGGCCCACCACTTCGCCCGCTCCGGCCGGGCCGCCAACGCCCCGCTGGCTGTGGACTACGCCCTGCGAGCGGCCGAGCTGGCCGAGCAGAGGTACGCGCACGACGCGGCCGTCGGACTGCTCGCGCAGGCCATCGACGTGCACACGGCGGCCGCCGCCGACCCGCACGCGGCACCGGACGCGACCGTCAGCCTGCTGGTGCGCCTGCTCGGCGCCCAGATCCGGGCCGGCGCCACCGACGCGGCCCGGCACACCCGGCAGCGGGCCGTGGAACTGGCGGTGCGGGCCCGCCGCGACGACCTGGTCGCCGCCGTCTACGGAGCCTGGACCGAGCCCTCCCCCTGGCGCAGCCGGCTGGAAGGACTCTTCGACCGGACGGCGCTCGCCCGGCTGGAGCGGCCGGCCGGGGACCGCTCGCTGGACGAGGAGACCCGGGCCAGGGTGCTCCAGGTGTTGGCGGACGCGGTGGCAGGCGAGGACACCACGCGCGCCCGGGCCGCGGCCGACGCGCAGCTGGCGCTGGCCCGTACCTCCGGAGAGCCGAAACTGTTGGCCGCCGCCCTGATGACCTCCGCCAGACTGCTTCCCCACGAACACCACCACGAGGACCGGGACCCCCTCGTCGCCCGGCTGCGGCTCCTGGCCTCCGAGCACGACCTGCCCGCGTACCGGTGGGTCTGCGAGCACCTCGATGCCATGACGGCCGCCGGCCGCAACGACCCGGCGGGCGTCGACCGGCACACCAGCGAGGGACTGCACCTCGCCGACCGGTACGAGATGCTGTGGGCGCGCGGCATCAACGCCACCACCCAGGCCATGCTCGCCGCGATCGCGGGGCGGTTCACCGAGGCGGAGGAACGCTACGCCCAAGCCGACGAGCCGTTCCGCCGGGTGGGGGCGCACCACGCGAACGGGCCGCGCACGTGGGGCCTGTGCACGATCCGGTTCACCCGGGGGCGGACGGCGGACATCGAGCGAAGTGTCCGGGAGGTGCACGAGGCGGTCGGCGCGCCGGTGTCCGTGGCGCACGCCCTCCTTCTGGCCCGTCAGGGGCGGCTGGACGAGGCACGCGGAATCTCCTTCCCCACCGCGCCGGTGACAGACCATTTGTACGGAATCGAACTGGACTACCGGAGTGAACTGGCGCTCCTGTGCAGCGACTTGGACACCGCCGGCCTGCTGGTCCGGCATCTGCTCCCGCTCCGGAACCAGTTCGGGGGCGCGGCAGGCGCCGCCTACGCCTCCCGGCCGCTGGCCCACCCGCTGGGAGACCTGTACCGCCTGCTCGGTGAGGAGACGGCGGCCGCCGAGGCATACGCCCGCGCCGAGCGTGTCGCGCTGGCGTGGCACTCGCCGCACCATGCGGCAGCCGCCCGCCGCGCCGCCGCGGAACTGACGACATCGCTCGGGCGCCACCGCTCCTTCGCGCTCTAGGTGTGCGTCTGTTGGAGCTTGGTTACATCCGGGGCCGGGTCTTCTGCTTGAGGCGTTCACAGGGTGTCCGGCCGCCGACAGGCTCCCGCTCCACTTCGACGCCGAGCCGCCGTGCGTGCACGAGGTGATGACCGGGGTGGACCTGCCCGCCCGGACCGTCGACTCCTGCCCGGCCCTCGCCCGGCTGTGCGGCTAGGGCGCGGCTCCGCCCCCCCGCGTCCTGGGGCCCGCTGACCGCCCGGCGCGAGTGTCACTGGCGTCGGGCCATAACACCGCGGTGAGTCTGAAAGGGTTGGCCCGGCGCAAAACCTGCGCCCGAACGCGTACTACCTCCACCGACCGGGAGAGAAGCATGACCATCAAGGACATCGGGCCCGAACCTCAGAGTTTCGACCTCGAGCAGGCCACGCTGGAGAACACCGACTACCGCTCGGTCGCTTGGTCCGGGAAGTACCTCCAGCTGACCCTCATGTCGATCCCGGTGGGGGAGGACATCGGCCTGGAGGCACATCCAGGGACCGACCAGTTCCTCCGCCTCGACGCGGGCCGCGGCCGCGTTCAGATGGGCAGCGCGAAGGACCGCCTCGACTTCGACCAGGAGGTCGAAGACGGCTGGGCGGTCTTCGTGCCCGCCGGCACGTGGCACAACATCACCAACACCGGCGACGAGCCCATGCAGCTCTACGCCGTCTATGCCCCGGTCCACCACGCCCCGGGCAAGATCCAAGCAACCTTCGCCGACGCGGAAAGTGACGAGGACTCGGGCAACGACGAACCCCCGACCTGGTCGGTCCAGCCCACCCACCACGCCGCGGACAAGCACGCCTGACCACCAGCCGGGGGGTCCAGGAAAACAACCAGCCCCAGGTCGCTGACCTGGGGCTTTGTATGGAGCTGATGCCGGATCCGTACCGACTTCCGGCACACGATGCCACGGCGCATACGACGGTCTTGTACTCACGCCCACCGGGCGGGGCAGTAGCCCTCCCCAGGAATCACCGGACGAGAATTTGCGGTGCTGGTTCTGTGCTGACCTCCGCGGCTCATTGAGGGGAACCTCCCAGGTCATAGCCTCGACCGGATGAGTCGTACCACTCGACGGTGGTCCCGACGAGACTGGCGGCCACGACTCCCTTGATGTTCCCGGGGCGGGCTGACGGTGTGGCACAGGCGGCCATGAGTACCGCTTCCGGACGGAGGTGGGGACGTTTCCGTGTCGCCGCACCATAGGAACGCCCAGGTCAGCGGCACATGTGGCCCGTCACCCCACTTGCCGCCGGACACATGTGGAACCCGCCCATGTCTCCGGTCAGGTCACCTCGCGGAACCGACGGCAGTGTCTCCGGTTGCGCGGCAGGCCTGACCGTGTGCCTGCTGGAAGGGGAGGAGTCCGAACGGCACCGCATCCGGCAGGCCCGGGCAGGAGGCCGGAGCGAGGTACCGGGACTCCGGGAGGGATTGACGGACATTGGCGGAGATGCGTCGTGAGCTGGCTGCTCGGCACCGGCTTCCTGCTCGGCACCATGGTCGGCACGGACCTCGTCCAACGGCTCGCGCACCACCCACCAGACGTGCCGAATCCGCCGAACACTTTCCTTGGAACCCTGATGAATCAAGTCATCCGGCATCCCGAAGGACGGTTCCGGCCGCCACCCGAGCCCCTCCCGATCCGAGGGAAGCGCCTCTTTTCCCGGATGTGGGCCTACTTTCTCCGGACGTCACGGGTCTGGCGAGTCCGGAGGGAAACGCACCGCCGTGTTGCCGCCAGTGGTAGATGGCGGGGAAAGTGGTGGGCGCGACGGACGCCCGGGACCTATGTCAAGGTCTTTTCCTGGACAGGAACCATAATCTTTCTGGCGTGGCTCGGTATGGCCGTCTCTGTCATTGCCGAGGGCAGGCGTGGACGCGTCGAGCACCTATGCCATAACACGACTCAGTCCTGTAGCGCCGTCATCAGCTTCGTCACTCCCTTCCTCGCCCTTGCCCTCAGTACGACCGTCTTCCTGGTGGTGCGGCGCTGGAAGACCATCCGGCCGATCACTCGTATCGCCAAGACCAATCCGCGGCACTTGGTGCCGACTGCCGGGACGATAGTCGACGAGGTCGTCGGCCGGGACGAGCTCTGCTCGGTGCTGGCCCAGGCTTTGCGTGACCGCCGCCGCCGCCGACCGTACATACTCGTCGGCGGGGTCGGCAGCGGAAAGACGGCGGTGCTCGTACAACTGACGCAGATGCTGGCGGAGCAAGGAGCCGTCCCCATCCCGGTTCACCTTCGACGGGCCGACCTCGACGGCCACGATCTGAACCTCAGCGAGCTGGCCAAGAGGCGCTTCTGCGAAGAAGTGGACCCCGGAGTGATATCTCGGGCACAGGCGGAGCGGATGTGGCGGCAGATCCGCATGGAGGACAAAGCCGTGGTCGTCGCGGACGGGCTGGAGGAAGCCTTCTGTGACGACGACAAGGAACCGAACCGTGACAGCGTCATACGTCGGGCCATTCGATTGGCCGAAAGGCAGAGACTGCCGCTGGTCATCGCCTCGCGGCCGCATGCCGCGCTCGAGAGCACCAAAGCGGCCGTCATCGATCTCGAGCCGCTCAGCGAGGAGGCCGCACTCACCTATCTGGCGCACCAGGACCCAGGAGTGGACGGTCGACGACTCGACTGGATCGTCGAGACGGCCGCGGTCGCGGAGTCGCCGCTGTATCTATCTCCGCGCCGAGTTCGACATCTCCCCGAAGCAGCGTGAGAAAACCGTCTCCGTGATCTCGGCGCTGGCTTGCGTGGGCCTGTTCAATGACCGACTGGAGGTCAGGTTCGACGAATTGATCGGATGGTCCGGAGAGGGCAAGGGTGGCGCTAAGGAGCCGGTGATCCCCTATCCGGCCATCCTGGGTGAACTGAGGGAACGTGTCACAGATTTGCCCAATGATGAGGAGGAGGCTTGCTGGCGCACCGCACTGTCACGCTTTGGTGCGTGCGGTGAACAACTTGGTCTGGTCGAGGCCTACAGCCACAAGGTCAGATTTCCTCACAGCATCCTGCAGTCCTATCTGGCATCCGGTTTCCTGCAAGCTGTCCAGGAAAACTCCGTCGAGACCCTTGCGAAGGCGCTGGAAGATCCCGGACGTGAACTTCTCATCGCCTTGATCATGCGATCGCGCCGCGAACCCGCCGCGCAAGCGGACACTGTCCGTCTGCTGCTCGACGCGGCTGAACGACGGAGGGACGACAAGGCGATCGACCTCTACGCCGCAGTGCTGGAGATCGACACCGGAGAACTCGGCGATTCGGCACATCCGGACATCGCCAAGAGGATCAGGGAACGATGGTGCGAACTCACGGAGGGCGACCCCAGGACACTCGACGAAGCCAAGTTGAGGCTCGTGCACCGATTCGGTGAGGCGGCCCGCCGGCTTGATCGTGCGCTGAAGGAGGAAGAAAGCCACGGGAATTGGGAGAAGCCTGCCTACGGCGATTTCATGCGGATCAGTTGGATCGAGCAAAGTTATCCTGTCCGGCTGGCCATCGCCCAGGAGATCGGCGCGGGCAGTGACCATGCGTTCGACGCGCTGCGGGAGCTCTTTCCCTGGCCTGAGAAGAAGAACGTTCCGGATACCGACAAGTACGATCCCTGGGAGCAGTACAAGCTGGCCATGGCCGAGCTTGAGTACGAGGAAGGCGCGCAACGCGAGAAGAAGATTGGGCTCCCCGGTGTGTCCGACCTGCAGGAGGCGTACAAGAACAGGACTGCGGTCGAGATCTGGCGGGAGTTCGTCACGAGGGCATGGCTGGTCCCCATGGTCGTGGGTTCCGTGGGCAGCGACCGGCGGAGCCAGGCCCAAGAGCGGATGAAGCTCTGGCTGCAGCACCTCCTTGCCAACCCTGCGACAGGGCGGGCGGATCTTCCGATCTCCTTGGAAATCGCGCTCGCGCAGGGCTTCAAGAACGCGGCGAATCGCAGAAGGCGGCACCCCGCCACCTCCAATGAGGCCCGGGAGTTCCTGATCGAGCGGGCGGAGTTCATGCTCGCCCGCGCGCGTTACTGGTACTCCCAGCTCACCTTGATCCATGCGTTGTGCCTGTGGGAGCTGCCTGATGGCACCGACGTTGAACCGGACGGAACAATGCGCGGCAGCCGGGCTGGCACCGACCCGGTACGGGCGGTGGAACGCTGGCTGGGCATAGCCGGCAGTGAGCAGGCTCCCGGCGACCGGCCCGCTGACGAGCTGGCGGCCGAAGGAGGAAAGCGGCTTCATCCCTTCGTCGCCGAGGCGGGAGACCTCGCGGCCCTTGCCCTGGAGACCCGGCACCCGGAGCGGTTCATCTGGATCGACGAGAAAGGCACCTCGGCCAACATCGGATCGAGCACGGCCGATCCGGAGGTCCATCGAAGGCACAACCTCTGGATCCCGCCCTCCGTGGGGTGGAGCACCCTGCACCCGCGGGCGCAGCAGCTCCTCGCCGACGTCATGCTCCTGCTCAACCTCACCGAGGGCGACGGACTCAAGGCGGACGACGCAAGGCTGCACCGTACGAACCGCACGGTGCTTCCGCCGTGCCTGACGATGGACCGTGGTGTGCTCCAACCCGAGCGCACGGTGGGCATGCCGGGGACGGCCGAGCCCGGGACGGGCTGCCTGCGCAACTGCAAGTTCGAGCTGTGCCCGTACCCTCCGAGGGGAGGACGGCCCGGCTCCGAATTCCGGGAGCCCTTCTGCAGGCAGCAGCAGGCGCTGCTCGGTAAGGTCACCTTGAGGCGCAGACAGGCAAGCTGGCAGGGCATGACGGTACATGAGCTCAAGGCGTTCTGGAGGGCGATGGCGGAGCGAACCCGCACCCCGTCGACGGCTCCGCAAGCGCGTCCAAAGCGCCCACGCTGACCCGCCGCCGGCCCCGAGGGCAAGAAGAAGCGAGTCGTACAGATCCTCAACGACGTCTACCGGGTCCAGTGTGCCGAAAGTACCCGCTCGGCAGCACCCTGGCATGCGGCACGATGGGGGTGCGGGGTGGAGGCCTACATGGCGCGCCGCTCATGAGTTGGGGCACAGAGTCACCGATCAGACCGCGGGATTCGATGTGGGGCGGCACGTGTGGTGGCGGGCCGCATCACGTCATCCGCCCGCGGCGTCCTCGGTCTCCCAGCGCAGCAGGTCGCCCGGCTGGCATTCGAGCACCTCGCAGAGCGCGGCGAGCGTCGCGAAGCGCACCGCCTTGGCGCGGCCGTTCTTGAGTACCGCCAGGTTGGCGGGCGTGATGCCCACGCGGTCCGCGAGCTCGCCCACGGACATCTTCCGCCTGGCCAGCATCACGTCGATGTCCACGGCGATCGGCATCAGATCACCTCGTCCAACTCGGCCTGCATCTGCGCGGCTTCGGCGTCGCGCGCGACGGCCTGGGCGAGCAGCATCCGCAGCACGAGCACGATGAGCGCGACCCCCAGGATGGCCAGGCCGATCCCGCCCATGATGAGGGTGACGCCGGGGTCTTCCCGCTGGCCCGGCGCGTTGAGGACCGTGACCGCGAACCACAGGACCGCGGCCGCCACGATCGCGCCGATCACGGCGTCCACGTACCGGAAGGCGGCGTGGGAGAACACGGTTCCGCGCCGCACCATCGCCACCAGCCGCCAAACGCAGACGAGCGCGACCTGCGCCGACGCCATGCCGAGGAACACGATCACGCGCAGCGGGGTCAGCGGGAGCGAGCCGTCCTCCGGGTCGGTGAACAACGCCCACACCATCATCGTCTGCACGAACACGGTGCCGACGAGCACCACCACGAGCACGGCGCGCAGCGCGCCGACTGTCAGTTTTCCCACGGCCCATCCTTCCATCGACTTACGATGGGAATCTATCGAATCTCGATAGGTCGGGCAAGGGGTGGTATGCCTCGGCAGCGCGATCATGCGCACCAGTCGGCCCGAACGGCGCCCATGGGCGCGTCTGTTAGCTTCTCTCCCGTGGTGGAACACCAGGACGAGACCAGGGCGGCCTATGACGGGATCGTCGAGCTGTACGCGTCGATGTTCGCTGACCGGAGGCTGGAGACGCAGCCGTTCGCGCGGGCCGTGATCACCACCTTCGCCGAGCTGGTGCGGGGGGCGGGAAACCTGCGAGCAGCCGACGTCGGGTGCGGGCCGGGGCATCTGACCGCCATGCTGCACGACCTGGGGCTGGACGCCTTCGGGCTCGACCTCTCCCCGGGCATGGTCGACCACGCCCGGCGGGCCCATCCTGCGCTGCGGTTCGACGAGGCGCGGATGGAGGCCCTGCCGGTCGAGGACTGCGCGCTCGGCGGCGTGCTGGCCCACTACTCGATGATCCACACCCCGCCCGGGGAACTGCCGGCGCTGCTCGCCGAGCAGGCGCGTGTCCTGGCGCCCGGGGGCCTGCTCCTGGTCTCGTTCTTCGCGACCGACGGACCGGAGCCGGTGCGCTTCGACCACAAGGTGACACCCGCCTACAGCTGGCCGGTGGACCGTTTCGCCGAGTTGCTGGCCGGTGCCGGGCTCGTCCCGTTCGCCCGCCTGCTCCACGACCCGGCCTCCGAGCGGGGCTTCCTCGACGCCCACCTGCTGGCCCGCCGCCCGTAGGCCGTTTCCTTCGGATCACCTCGCTGACCAGATGAAGACGGCGGCGAGGTGGAGTCGGGCGAGGTGGGTGGTGGCGGTCTTGTCATCCCGAGTGGCGAGGCCGCGCCACTGCTTGAGCCCCGGATCCCGCGTCGCAAGGACGGCGGGACCCGGCGCGGTGCCGGGTCCCGCCGACGGTCTCACGCGCGCGCGTCACGAGTGCACGGTCCGCGATCGCCACCGGTCTGCACTCGATCGATGCACTCACTGGGCCCGGGTCCGACGGCTACTTCTTCCAGTCGACCGAGGTGGCCATGAGCGCGTACTGGCCGCACTCGCCGCCGAACGCCCAGTGCCCGCGGCCGACCCACTTGCCGTAGATGACCTTGCCGTTGCCGCACTCGGTCGTGGCGCGCGCCTGGCCGGAAGTGACGGTGCAGGAGGCAGTCCACTTGTGGGTGTTCGACTGCCAGTTCTCGCAGTGGTACCCGGGGCCTGCGGCGCTTGCCATTCCCGGAAGGGCGACGACCATCCCGCCGGCGAACACCGCCGTGGCCACGGCGGCGCCGATGCGGCGTACTGCGTGCTTCATTCTTCTTCCCCGATGCTGCCCGCTGAAGACGCCACGTACGGGACGCAGCGAGCGAAACCTCCCGTACCGGCGGGTAAGGGTATGAGACGCCATGATCATTTAACAAGTTGAGGAAGGGCAGGGACGCCTGTCCGGAATGGCTCGGGCGTCCGCGGGCACGCGGATACGCCCGTACTCACTGCGCGGATACGGCCCAGCGTGGCCCCTTGTTCCTCTTCCGGCATGACGAGCATCCTGGCGCGCGTGCGAGGGTCGCAACGAGGAATCGGCGGTGCGGCGTTGCCCGTGCGGGAACTCGGCCTGCTCCGGTGAGCCGAACCTGGCGGCCGCGGCGTATGGGGAGGTGCATGGTTGCCGTCTCGGCGCGCCGGCTGGTGGGCGTGTCGCGCGGGCCGATGGCCGTACTCCCGCTGACCCGCGCGTGATCCATACGGTCTCGCTATGGGTGCTGCCGCGGTCGGCCACCCCCTCACCACTTCGGCGACGGCCTCCCGGCAGGGTGGAACCGTTGGTCGTGCCCTGGGGATTCCGGTACGAAATCGGGACGTTGTCGTCACGTCACCAGGCTGGACCTCGTGGCCGCGAACTGGCTCAGTAGGAGCAGCCTCGTCGTCATGGCCGTGTCCGTGGCAGCGGGACCCGCACCGACCACTCGTCTCGGCATGTGACCGAAGGGGGATGTCGCGCCATGAGCGACGGTAGAGGTGAGCAGGAAGCGTCCCGTCCGGAGAACGACGCGGCGGGCGACGCACACGCGGAGGGCATGGACTCGCCCGCGACCGAGCACCTGGGCGGCGAGCACGCGTCAAGCGCGTCCCACGGGCCCGTCCCGGGCGCCGACGGCGGCTTCACCGACCCGACTTTGGCCCAGGACGGCATCATCGTCCAGGGAGGGCACGGGGCTCCGGACACGGCCGGCCCGGCGCGGGCCATTGGCCCAAAGCAGGATGACCCCCGGGCCATTGGCCCGAAGCAGGACGACCCCCGGGCGATCGGTCCGAAGCAGGACGACCCCCGCGCCATCGGCCCCAGCGGTGACGGGATCATCGTGCAGGGCGGGATCATCGTTCAGGGCGGGCGGGGTGTCGGTGGGGGCGATGGTGACCCCCGGGCCATCGGGCCGAAGCAGGACGATCCCCGGGCGGTCGGCCACGGCATCATCGTCCAGGGCGGCCGTACCGGACATCCGGACAAGAAGTCGCGTCAGAAGCGTGCCAAGAAGAAGATGAAGACCATGGCGCTGATCATCGGCGGCGTCATGGTGGTGGCCGTCGGCGGGGCGGTCGTGGGCCGGCAGTTGGGCCATGACCCGGCGACCCTGCCGCAGGCGGTGGCCTCGCCCACCGGTGTCGCACCGGCCGGCCTGCCCGGCGCCCCCGCCCCTTCGGCCTCCTCCGACAGCAGCAGCCCGGCACCCGTACCCGGCGGGAGCGCCCCGCCCGCCGGGACGGACTCACCGACGCCGGTCGCCGCCAACCCGCCCGCCCGCACCGGCAGCAGCCCCGCGCCGGCCCGGACGGTGCAGCCGACCCAGCCGAAGCCGTCGAGCACGCCCGCTCCGGCCGCCGCGCCGGTGCTGACGCTGCGTCCGACCAGCGTCCAGGAGTACTGCGCGAACGGCGAGTGGCCGAACACCCTGGTGGTCCGCAACAGCGGAGGCGGCAACCTGAACTGGTCGGCCGGCCGGCTTCCCGCCGGGGTCACGCTCAGCCAGGGCAGTGGCTCCCTCGCCGCCGGCACCTCGCAGGTGATCACGCTGGGCGGCCGGACCGAGCAGCTGCCCGCGAACGGCCGCTTCACGATCGGCTTCTCCGGCAACGGCGGCAGCGCCGCAGTGACGGTCACCTGCGCCTGAAGTCGTGCCCTTCCTGTTCTGGCTGATCGTGATCTGGTGGATCGTGCTGATCTGACGCCCGGCGGCGTGGCCCTCAGCTGCTCCGGGGGACGAGGGGCTTGCGGCCGGGGTACACGTGGCCGGGGGTCACGACGTTGGTGACCGCCTGGCCGAGGAACGCGCTGGGCTCCTTGCCCTCCGTCAGCACGTCGGTGTTGAGGAGGATGACCATGGTCGCCTGTCCCTCGGGCAGGTACACGACCAGACTCTCGTACCCCGGGAGGGAGCCGTCGTGGCCGATCCAGCCGTTGACGTCGAAGATGCCCAGGCCGTAGCCGGCCCCCGGGATGCCTGTCGGGGTGGTCTTCAGGCGCTCGGCCTGGGTCGCGGGCTTCAGCAGCGTTCCGGTGGCGACGGTACGGGCCCAGCTGCGCAGGTCCTGGAGGTCGGAGATGACGGCTCCCGCGGCCCAGCCCCAGGACGGGTTCATGGCGGTGGAGTCCTCGACCTTGCCGGACGTCGTCTGGGCGGTGTAGCCGTGGGCGTGCGGCTCGGGGAACTCGGCGCCGGTCGGGAAGAACGTGTGGTGCAGGCCGGCCGGCTCCAGGACCTGCTCCTTCAGGATCTCCTGGAACGGCCGGCCGGTGACCTTCTCCATCGCCAGACCGAGCAGGATGATGTTGGTGTTGGAGTACTCGAACTTCGCGCCCGACTCGAACTGCACCGGATGCCTGAAGGAGTAGTCCAGCAACTGCTGCGGCGTGAAGGGCTTGGCGGGCATGGTGTCGAGCAGCCTGTTGAAGGCCTCGTCGTTGGCGTAGTTGTACAACCCGCTGCGCATGCCCGCCAGTTGGCGCAGGGTGATGCGGTCGCCGTTCGGAACACCGCTGACGTAGCTGCCGATCGCGTCGTCCAGGCGCATCTTCCCCTGGTCGACCAGCCGCAGGAGGGCGGTGACCGTGAAGGTCTTGGTCTCACTGCCGATGCGCATGTAGAGATCGGTGGTCATGGGCGCGCCGGACGCCTTGTCGGCCACCCCGAACGCCTTCACGTAACTGCCCTTGCCCGGGGCCCACAACCCCACGATCACGCCCGGCACCTGCGTCGTGCGCATGGCGTCCCGTACGGCGTCGTCCAGCTCCGCCGCGACGGCGGGGGTGAGTTCCCGGAACGTCCCCGTGCCGTCGGTGTCCGGTGAGGGGGCCGTGGCGAGGGACTGCCCCGAGGGGGCCGCCCCGTATGCGGAGCCCGTTCCGTACGCGGAGCCCGCTGCGGCCGGTGCGAGGAGCGCACTTGCTGCGGCAGCGGCCACGCAGACCCGGCGCAGCCGGATTCCGGTTCGTTCCACGGCCTGCCCTCCTGTCGTCGGAAGACCCAGGGCAACATCACCAGCCTAGGCGGTACCGGTCCTTCATGCCGCCTCCACCCAGGCGTGGTCCCTGGCCGCACGGCGCAGGTCCACGAGGTCGGCGTACGAGTGGCCGGGCTCCGTCCAGTACGGGTGGGCGTAGAGCCGGCGCAGGCCTTCGATCAGCTGGTGCCGCAGGTCGGTGGTGTGGCCGCCGGGCGGCTGTGCGAGAGCGGTGTAGGTCCGGATGACGTGGACCTGGGTGAGCAGAAGATCGTCGGGGAAAGCTGTTCGCGCCATGGCTCGATTAGGCCACCTGTTCGATTTTGCGCGCAAGTCGATCCCGGCCCCGGGGCGCCGGCACATGTGTGCGGGTGGGTCCCCCTGGCGGAGCCTCGGATCCGCTCCGCCGTGGCCACCGGGACCGAGGGCGAGAACACCTGCCCGTCACCGGGTGCCGGAGTGATCCGGCCGACGAGCGGCGGACAGCGCCGGGGCCAGCGCCAGCACGCTCAGGCCGAACATCAAGGCGCCCAGGGGCACGTGGAGGGCGGGCCTGTGCGCGATGCCCAGCACCACCTGCACCGAGGCGAGTACGAGGAAACCCGACGCGTGGACGATGGGGCGGGCCGATCCGCCGCCGGGCCGCCATGCCAGGACCGCCGCGAGCACGTACAGCATCGATGCGCCGTACATCACGCGGGCTCCGACGCCGTGGAGCGTCTCGCCGTAGGACGTGGACAGCAGCAGTCCGGCGGTGACCGCCTGGAAGAAGATGGCCAGGGTCTGCAGGGCTATCGAGACCTGCAGGAACGTCGAGCTGCGGTGTCCTGCCGTCGTCTGGGCGGTCATGGCGCGGTCCCCTCTTCTGCCTCGCGGCGGTGCATCGGTACGGTGTCGGTACTCCGACGACGTGGGTCCGTGAAATGTGAGGTGAAGGGCCAACCTCACCATCCCGTACGGCATTTCGTCGAAGCAGCCAGAGCGCAGCCGGACGACAAGGACCAGGGAGCGTCGCGACCATGAACATCCCGACCGACACAGGGCACGACCGGGCCGAGCCCGGGCTGAGCGAGGTCGTCGGCGAACGGCGGCATCTGATCAACCTGGCCTACCGGCTGCTCGGTTCGCTGGCCGAGGCCGAGGACGCCGTCCAGGAGACGTACGCCCGCTGGTACGCGATGCCGCGCCAACGCCGGCAGGCCGTCGAGTCGCCCGGCGCCTGGCTGACGACGGTCACCACCCGGGTCTGCCTGGACCTGCTCGGCTCGGCGCGGGTCCGCCGCGAGCGCTACGTGGGCGCGTGGATACCCGAGCCCCTGCCCGACCGTACGGAGTGGATCAGCGGGCGGGCGGGCGCCGGCCGGGCCGAGCCGGCCGACCCCGCCGACCGGGTCACCCTGGACGAGTCGGTGAACATGGCCTTCCTGGTCGTCCTGGAGGCGATGACGCCGGCCGAACGCGTGGCGTTCATCCTGCACGACGTCTTCCGGTACCCCTTCGCCGAGGTCGCCGACATCGTCGGCCGTTCGCCGGCGGCCTGCCGGCAGCTGGCGTCCTCGGCCCGGCGGCGTATGCGCTCCGCGCAGGCCCCGGCGGTTCCGGCGGCCAGGCAGGCCGGTCTGGTGCGGAACTTCAAAGCGGCGTGGGAGGCCAAGGACATCAAGGCCCTCGTCGGCCTCCTCGACCCCGACGCCACGATGACCGCCGACGGCGGCGGGCTGGTCGGCGCCGTCCTGCGCCCGGTCGAGGGCAGCGAGCGCATCGCCCGGTACCTGGTCCACATCGCCGACAAGGCCCCCGGGATGACGCTGCTGGAGCGGACGGTCAACGGCCGGCCGGGGCTCGTCGCCCAACAAGCGGGCCTCACCGTCACCGTGGCGGCCTTCGACCTCGACGGCGGCCGCATCACCCGCATCTGGGCGGTCCGCAACCCGGAGAAGCTCCGTCCGTGGACGGAGCACGGACCGTCCTGACCCCCCGCCCCGAGGCGTTCAGCGGTGCAGCCGGCTCGCCCAGTCCTGCGGGACCCGGCCGGCCGGTCCCGGCGCCGGCTGGTCCGCCGGGTGGCCGCCCGGCGGCGTCAGCTCGGGCCCCGACTCGTAGAGCGCGTTCGTGCCGTAGTCCCAGAACCACTCCTCGCCCGGCTCGAAGCTCTGGACCAGGGGATGACCGGTGGACTTCCAGTGGGCGGTGGCGTGCTGGGCCGGCGAGGAGTCGCAGCAGCCGATGTGGCCGCACTGGGCGCAGCGCCGCAGGTGGAACCACCAGCCGCCCGCCGCGTCGCACTCGACGCAGCCGGTGCCGCTGGGCGGGACGTTCGGATCGATTCCCTTGATGCCGGTCATACGGGCTCCTCGGCGGACTCGGTTCCGGTGGTGGTATCGGCGGTGGTCTCGGGGGTGGTTCCGTCGGTGGTTCCGGTGGTGCTCGCAGGGGTGGTCTCGGGGCCGGTCTCCGTCCTGCTTCCGGGGTCCGGGGCGGTCAGCGGCAGCAGCACCTGGAACCGGGTGTCGCCCGGCACGGACTCGACCTGGAGGCTGCCGTGGTGCTTGTTGACGACGATGCGCCAGGAGATGTCGAGACCGAGACCGGTGCCCTCGCCCACCGGCTTGGTGGTGAAGAACGGATCGAAGATGCGGCTGCGGATGTCCGCCGGGACGCCGGGCCCGGTGTCGCGGAACTCCACCAGCAGCCGGTCCCCCTCCCGCGCCGTGCGGACCGTCAGCGTGCCGTCGCCCCCGGTGCTCCCGATGGCGGACACGGCGTTGTCGATGAGGTTGGTCCACACCTGGTTGAGCTCCGCCGGGTAGGCGGGCACGTCCGGTACCGAGCGGTCGTATTCCTTGACCACCCGCACCCGGGGGCCGATCTTGCCGGACAGCATCAGCAGGGTGCTGTCGAGGAGTTCGTGGACGTCGACGACCCGGTGCGGGGCGCGGTCGAGCTGCGAGTACTGCTTGGCCGCGTCCACGAGGTGGGAGATGCGGGTGGTGGAGTCGTCGATCTCGTCCATCAGCAGCTCGGTCTCGACCGTGTAGTTGAGCCAGCCGATGGCTCCCGGCAGGATGTCCTCGGCCACGGCCGCCGCGACCTGCTCCAGCCAGTCCGTGTCCAGCCCGGCCTGAACGAAGGCCGGTGCGACCCGCCATCCCTCCGGGATGCCGTGGTCGTCGAGCCAGTCGGCGAGCTCGTCCTCCCGGTCGGAGGCCTCCAGCGGGCTCAACACCGGTGCCTTGGCAATGCGTTCGGCGGTGCGCTCCTGTATGTCGATGAGGCCGGCGAGCGCCTCGCGGGAATAGGGGCCCTGCGCGATGACGGCCAGCTTGTGCCGCATCTTGCCGACCCGTTCCCGCAGCATCGCGGTGGCGCGGACGGCAGCCGCGGCCGGGTTGTTGAGCTCGTGCGTGAGACCGGCCGACAACGAGCCCAGCGCGAGGAGCCGTTCCCGCTGTCCGATGGCCCGCTGGGTGTTCTTCGAACCGAAGAACAGCCCCTCCAGCAGGTGCGCCGCCATGGGGAACCATTCCCGCATGATGTCCGCGAACGACTGCGCCGGCAGCACGAAGAACCGCGTCGGCTCGGTCACCCGCATGGAGTTGTTGTACGTCTGCGGCACCCGGTCACCCAGGTAGGCCTGCATGGCCCCGGCGTACACGCCGCGCTGCGAGGTGCGGCTCACCTCGACGTCGTCGCCGCCGACCCGGCGGGACAGTACGACGGTGCCCTCGATCATCACGAAGAAGCAGGTGGCCGGATCGCCCTCGGTGTACACCGGTCCGGCCTCGAACCGCTCCACCCGCCCCTCCGCGCACAGCCGCCCGAGCTGCTCCGGGGAGAGCTCCTCGAACAGGAACAGCGAGCCGATCTCCTGCGGGCTGCAGGGCATGACCTGCCCGCTCATGACTGCTCCAGGTACCGGTGGACGAGCATCACGGCCATGGCTCCCTCTCCGACGGCGGACGCGACGCGCTTCGCGGACTGGGCGCGCGCGTCGCCCGCCACGAACACGCCGGGAACATTGGTCTCCAGGTGGTACGGCGGCCGGTCCAGCTCCCACTCGGCAGGCGGCCGCCCGTCGGGCGTGAGGTCCGGCCCGGCCAGGATGAAGCCGTGCTCGTCGCGCAGCACCGTGCCGTCAAGCCAGTCGGTCAGCGGGGCCGCGCCGATGAAGACGAACATCCACTGGGCGTCGACGCGTTCGCTCGCACCGCTCACCACGTCCCGCAGCGTCAGCTGCTCCAGGTGCTCCTCTCCGTGCGCCGCCTCGACGACGGTCCGGGTCCGCACCGTGATGTTCGGCGCCTCCTCGATCTGCTGGATCAGGTAGTGCGACATCGATGCCGCCAGGGACTCCCCGCGTACCAGCAGGGTCACCGACTTCGCGCCCCGCGCCAGGTACATCGCCGCCTGCCCGGCGGAGTTGGCCCCGCCCACGATGTACACGTCCTGCCCCAGGCAGGCGGACGCCTCGGTGAGCGAGGAGCCGTAGTACACCCCGCAGCCGGTCAGGTGGTCGCAGCCCGGTGCCGGGAGCTGCCGGTACGAGACCCCCGTCGCCAGGATGACGCTGTGCGCGGCGACCGCCGAGCCGTCGGAGAAGCGGACGATCCGCGCCGCGCCGCTGACCTCCAGCCCCGTGACCTCGCGCGCCGTGAGGATCTCCGCGCCGAACTTGCCCGCCTGGCGGCGCGCGCGTTCCGTCAGCTGCGCACCCGACACGCCGTCCGGGAAGCCGAGGTAGTTCTCGATGCGGGAGCTCTGGCCGGCCTGCCCGCCGGTCGCCGACCGCTCGACCAGTACGGTCCGCAGCCCCTCGGAGGCCCCGTACACGGCAGAGCCGAGCCCGGCCGGGCCGCCGCCGATGACGACGAGGTCGTAGAAGTCGGCGGCCGGCGTCGTCGCGAGCCCCACCCGGGCGGCGAGTTCGGGCGCCTCCGGTTCGATCAGCACGGTGCCGCCCGGCGTGATCACCAGGGGCAGCCGTTCACCGTCCGCCCCGGCCGCCTCCAGCAGTCGCCGTCCCTCGGGCTCGTCGGAGGAGTACCAGCGGTACGGCACCTGGTTGCGGGCCAGGAAGTCCCGTACGTGCGAGGAGCGCGCCGACCAGCGGTGTCCGACCACCTTGGTGGCCGGTACCGGCCGGTAGTCGCTGGAGCGCCAGGCGGTGAGCAGATCGTCCAGGACCGGGTAGAGCTTCTCCTCCGGCGGGTCCCAGGGCTTGAGCAGATAGTGGTCGAGGTCGACGACGTTGATCGCGTCGATGGCCGCGTTGGTGTCGGCGTACGCGGTCAGCAGCACGCGCCGCGCGCCCGGGTACACGTGGAGGGCCTGTTCGAGGAACTCGATGCCGTTCATCTGCGGCATGCGGTAGTCGGCCAGGATCACCGCCACCAGGTCGCCCCGCAGCTTCAGCTCGCGCAGCGCCTCCAGCGCGGACTCGCCCGACTCGGCCCGCACGATCCGGTACCCGGCGCCGTAGTGGCGCCGCAGGTCACGGGCGATGGCGCGGGAGACCCCCGGGTCGTCGTCCACGGTCAGGATGACGGTCCGCGCTGTGTCGGCGGGCTGTGCCATACGTCTCCACCCCGAGTGCTCTGGGCGGGCACGGCGAGGCGCCCGCGCCGGTTCCCGCCCATCGTATGTTCGATCGCCGGGGACCGCTCCAGGTCATGGGGACCGTGCGCCGCGGGTACGCGCCCGGTCGCTCCTGGTCAACGGGCAGAGCACTTCCGGCCGGCCGGGGAGCGCAGCCCTCAGAGGCCGACGACCTTGCCGCTCGCCGACAGCTCGTAGACCAGGGTGACGGTGCGCCGGCCGCCCGGCGGGAGCCTGACGTCCCAGCGGACGATGCCCTCTGCGTCGACCGCGTCTGGTGCCGGGGAGCAGGCGTCCTTGCGCAGGCGTACCTCCACCGCCGAGACCTCCGAGACCGGGATCCGCTCCCGGAGGACGACCACCCGTTCCCCCTGCTCGCCGGGGGCGGAGAACCGGGACAGGTGGAGCCGGACCGTCCGCGTGACCACGGTCCGCTGGGTGATTCCGGCGGACTCACGGGACTCCTCGGCCTTGCGCACCACCCGGTGGTCGTCGCAGCTGCCGAAGGCGAGCTCCACCGGGGCGCCGGGAGCGGTGAAGTCCAGCGTTCCGCGGCCGCTGAAACCGCTGCCGCGGACCAGGTCCACGGGACCGGCGAGCAGCGCGTGGCCGGACAGGTTGTCGAACCGCACGACCTCGGTGACCAGCGGGGACAGCTCGGGCGAGCAGGCGTACTCGTTTCCGGCCGCCGCGGTGAAGGCGGAGAGCGGCACCCGGTGCGCGCGGCCGTCTCCGGGCACGGAGACGGCCGCGGGGGAGCGCAGCACCCGCGCCTCGCCGCCGTCGTCCACCCCCGGCAGGCCGAGCACCGGCGCCGGCCCGAGGTCCCCGATCTCCTCCTCGCGCAGCTCGACGTCGACGGTGCGCCGCTCCGCGGCGGAGCGGTCCGCGAGCATCAGCCGGTCCTCGACCAGCCGTGGGGCCTCGGTGGCCAGCGCCGACCGGGCGGTCGACAACGTCAGCCGTACGTCGGACCAGTCCTCGCCGGTGCGCTGCCAGACCATCGCGTCGGTCTCCAGCGTCAGGGCGTCCCCGTCGAGCACGGCCCGGTAGGCGGGCCGCCACAGCGCACAGGGCGTGAGGTGGCTCAGGCGCAGCCGGGCCGGCCCGGCCACGGCGGATTCCACGGTCAGCTCGATGTGGCCGACCAGCTCGGCGGGCTCCTCCTCGGAGAGGTCCATGGCCCGCCGGGCCTCGGCGAGTTCCACGGCGATCGTGTCCAGCCGGGCCTGCGCGACGCGGAGTTCCTCGCCGTACGCGTCTCGTTCCCCGTCCACCCGGTCCAGTTCACGGGCCCACCGGGGCCCTTCCGTCTCGCCGGAGCCGGCGCCTTCACCGATGTCCCTCAGCAGATCGGCGGCGAGGCGGCCCAGCAGGTCGAGGCGGGAGTGCAGCCGGTCGCGCCGCCGCCCCAGGGCGAGCTGCTCCTCTTCGAGGGTGCGCAGGCGGCGGCGCAGGGCGGAGTCCTCGCCGGGGGACGGCAGCGGCCCGCGCGGCGTCCAGCTGCGGACCAGCCGTACGTCGAGCACGGTCGTGGCGTGCTCGGCGGTGAGCTCGGCATGGAGCGTACGGTCGACGGCCAGCGCACTGACCGGTCCGAGACGCAGCCGCCGGACACCGGCCTCCAGGTCGAGCTCGGTGACGCGCTCGACGTGGGCGCGGTCCTCCAGACAGGTGACGGCGGTGACGGGGAGGGCGATCGGCTTCGGGGCCGTGGACATGGTGTGTCAGCTCCTGCGGTTGCCGCCGACCAGGGCCTTGCCGGCCGGGATGCGGATCTCGTGGCCGCCGTCGAGGGCGGCGGTGCCGCCGGCGGGCAGGTCCACCCGCCGGATGCGGGTGCCCGCGGCATGGTGCTCGGGGCCCGCACCGTCGTCGGGCGCCGTCCAGCCGGCCCGTTCCACGATCCGGATGTCCGGGTCGGAGGTGACCGGCACCCGCTCGCGGACCTCGACGGTGACGGGCTTCGCGAGCCGGTTGGCCAGCTCCACGCGGACGCGGTGGTCCAGCACGGTGATGTTGTTGCGCAGGCCCGAGGTCGACTCGTGGAGGCTCGTACGACGGGTGACCCGGATGCCCTCGGCCGGCCCGAGCCCCACCCGGCGGACACCGCCGGGGGCGAGCGTGGGCAGTGCGGTGGTCAGCAGGAAGTCGTCGTCGACGGTGACCTCCACCGGGCCGGCGAGCAGGGCCTGGTCGGTGGCGTTGGAGAGCACCAGCTCGGCGTACACGGTCTGCTCCACGGACGGCACGCAGAGGTACTCGGTGCGCACGACGACCGGCAGCTCCGCCACCGTGACGGTGTGCCAGGTGCCGTCCGACGGGATGTCGGCCCGGGCGGCGGCGTCGAAGCGGTGGTCGAACGAACCCGCCGACTCGCGCGGCCGCACGGCGTGTCCGGGCAGCGGCAGCCCGGCCACCGCCTCGGCGCGGCGCCGGTACTCGGCCGCCACCGCGTCGGAGGGGGACTCGGGGAACAGCCGGCCCCTGCGCCCGCCGTGCTCGTCGGGGCCGCACAGGACGAGGGCGGCGTAGTCGAGCTCGGCGCCGCTCGGCTGCGGCGGACCGGCCGGCGGGGGCGGGGGAGGGGGCGGTACGGCCGCTCCGGGAGCCGCGGGCGCCATGGGGGCGGGAGCGCCCGCGAAGGACCCGCCGCCGGTACGCGGCCTGCCGGCCGGTCGCGCCGGGGCCGGCTGCGCGAGGGGGGCGGCCGGCGCCCCGCCGAACAGCTGCGGAGGCGGGGGGTACGGACCGCCGGGCGCCGACGGCGCTGCGGGCGGCCCGCCGTAGCCCTGCGGTGCTGGCGGGGGCGCAGGTGCCGGCGGCGGTACGGGAGCGGACGGGGAGCCAGCCCGGACCGGCGCGGGCGGGGCCGGGCGGGGCGCGGCCGCCTCGTACCCGGTGAACAGATCGGCGAGCCCGGCCGGAGGCTCGCGCCAGCCGGTGGGCGCCGGGGCGGGCTGACGGCGGCCGATCCGGACCGAACGGAGCCTCGGGAGGTCGGTGCGGCGCCGGAGGTCGGCGGTGGCGAGGGCGATGCGTACGCCGGTCCAGTCCTCGCCGGTGCACTGGGCGACGGAGGCGCGCATCACCAGACGGCCGGTGTCCTCGCCCTGACAGTGGGTGAGACGGTAGGCCGGCACCCAGACGGCGCCCGGCACCCCGTACTCCAGCTCCAGCTCCAGCTCGGCGTCCGCGGCGCCGTCGAGGGTCACAACCGCCGAGACCGTGGTCTGCACGTGCGCGGCCGGGGCGTCGGTGGAGGCGCGGGCGAGCCGGTCCGCGGCGACGGTGAGCTCGTGCTCGACACGGCGCAGGGCCTCCTCCAGCTCGGCCAGGCGGGCGTGCAGTCCCGTCAGCCGCTCGTCGACGAACTCGGCGAGCTCCAGCCACGCGTCCACCGGGGTGCGCCGGTGCGGGTCCTCGCGACGGCGGGCCGGCGGTACCGGATGCAGGGCCCTGACCTCGTCGATCAGGCCCAACTGCCGGTCCCTGCGCCCCTGCGCCGCCGCGTACTCCTCGCGCAGCCGCTCGACCTCACCCCGCAAACCGTCGGGTGCGCGGCCGGCGAGCGGCTCGGCCTCCACCTCCACCCGGGCCTCGGTGACGCGCACGCCGGGGGCGCCGAGGACACGGGCCCGCAGGGAGCCGGGGTCCAGCGAGCGGGGCAGTCCGGTCACCCGCACCCGGCCGTCCGGCGGAACGCTGCCCCGGACCAGGCGGCGGCAGACCGCGCCCTGTGCGTACACCACGACCGAATCGAGGGTCGACCTCCACCTCGGTGCCGTCCCAGCCGTCATGCGCCCCGCCCCCCACCGCCGCGTCCGTGCTGAGGGAAGCCTACGCCCGGGCGGCCGGCGCGTCCGCGTCGAGTCCCGATGTCAGAGGGCTGTCGTCGGTCGGGGGGTGAGCACGTCCGACGAAGTCCGCGCAATCGCCCTCGCCCTGCCGCAGACCACCGAGAAGGAGGCCTGGGCCATGCCCACCTTCCGGGTCGGCGGGAAGATGTTCCTGACCCTCCCCGACGACCAGACGTCGATGGCCGTCCGCTGCCCCAAGGAGGAGCGTGACGAGCTGGTCCTTGCCGAGCCCGGGAAGTTCTGGATCGCGGGCCACGAGGCGTCCTTCGCCTGGGTACGGGTGCGCCTGGCCGCGCTCGACGACGCGGACGAGCTCCGTGCGATCGTCGTCGACTCCTGGCGCCAGGCGGCTCCGCCCGGGCTGCTCAAGGACCACCCCGATCTCGTGCCGCCGGCTTAGTCCCGGGACGAGGACCCTTGGCCGAGCCGCCGACCCGGGCATGAGGCCGTCGTACAGCACACCCGGGAGGAACCCCATGGAATTCGCCCCGCGGCAGTCCACCAGCAAGTCGCCGGCCGACTGGTTCACCGGCGACGTGTGCTGGGACGTCGTCCACGCCGGGCAGGCGCCGTCCCGGACGCGCGTCAACACGGTACGGCCGCCCCCGCACCACCGGCCACTGACCGGCCCTCGTCGCAAGCCTTCGTCAGACCTGCGGGAAGTCCGGGGGGACGCCGAGAGCGGGGGCGATGGTCTGCCAGATCGTCGCCTGGGCCGTCGTGAGGTCGACCCGGGGGTCCGCCAGCATCAGGCGGATGCCGAGACCGTCACACAGGGCCAGGACCAGGGTGCTGACCGCGGCCACGTCGCAGTCGGTGAACTCGCCGGAGGCGATGCCCCGCTCCACGGCGCCGCCGACCCACGCGTGGAGCTGGTCGTACAGGTCGACGGCCAGCTCACGGGCCGCCTGGTCGCGCCCTGCGCGGACCCACAGCTCCTGCCAGAGCTTCCAGTCCTGGCGGAGCTCCGCGTCCGTCGGCAGCATGCTGCGCAGGATGCGCGCCAGGACGACCGAGGCGGGGACCGAGTCGGCGTCCCCGTCGACGTCCGTGCCGGTCTGCGCGAAGGAGTGCGTCATCGCCTCGGCGAAGAGCTTCTCGCGGGTGTCGAAGTGGTAGTGCAGGAGGGCTTTCGAGACGCCGGCGTGCTCGGCGACCTTGCGCATGCTGACGTTCTCGAACCCGATGTCGGCGATCACTTCACACGCGGCCGTGAGGATTCGCTCACGCGTCTCCAGTGCGCGCTCGGCCTTGGTCACGTCGGCTACTCCCCGTGTCGATCGGGCCGGCTGCCGGGCCCGCCGGTCCATCATCCCTGTCCATCGCCTTCCCGGGCCCCGCGGACGAGTGGAAGCCCCGCCCCGCGGGTCCCGGTACCCGGTCGTACGTCGGCCGCCGGGGCCGCCGGTTCACACGGCGGACGGCATGGCCAGAACCCCCGTGCCGCGCTTGACCAGTTCCCCCGCGATGATCAGGCGCTGGATCTCGGAGGTGCCCTCCCAGATGCGGTCGACGCGCAGCTCGCGGTAGAGGCGCTCGACGGGGTAGGAGCGGTCGTAGCCGCGGCCGCCGAAGATCTGCAGGCATCGGTCGACGACCCGCCCGGAGGCCTCGCTCGCCGCCAGCTTGGCGATGGCCGCCTTGGCGTGCAGCGTCTTGCGGTCGGCCCGGCCCTCGTCGGCCTCCCAGGCGACCTGGTGGGTGTAGGCGCGGTTGACGGCGATGTCGACGGCGCAGTCGGCGAGCATGCCCTGGACGAGCTGGAAGTCGGCGAGGGGGGAGCCGAACTGGCGGCGCTCCACCGCCCAGTCGCGCGCCAGCTCCAGGGCCCGCTCCGCGGCGCCGATCGTCCGGGCGGCGATCATCAGCCGCTCCTCGGTGAACCAGGAGCGGGTGATGTCGTAGCCGTTGCCCACCTCCCCCAGTACGGCGTCCCCGGGAACGTGCACGTCGGTGAAGGTGAACTCGGGGTGCTCGTAGACGAAGGTGTGCATCCAGCGCGGTACGCGGGTCATCTCGACCCCCGGGGTGTCCTTGTCGACCAGGAACAGAGTCGGCGCCCCCTCCTCCCCGGCCGCGGCCAGCACGATCATGAAGTCCGCGTGGTCGCCGACCGTGACGAACCACTTCTCGCCGTTCAGCACCCAGCCGTCGGCGGTCCGCCTCGCCGTGGTCCTGATGCCCTGCGGGTCGGAGCCGGCCTCCGGCTCGCTCACCGCGTAGCAGTCGCGGCGCCGGCCCCGGATGACGGGCACGAGGTACCGCTCGCGCTGCTCGGGCGTGCAGAAGGACAGGGCGTTGGCCGGCCGCCACACCATGTCCCACAGCGCGCCGGTGAGCCGGCCGAGTTCCGCCTGCACCGTGACCTGCTCCAGGATGCTCAGGCCGGCGCCGCCCCACTCCACCGGCATGTTGACGGCCTGCAGGCCGCTGTCGAGTACGGCGTCGCGGATCTCGGTGTGCGCCTGCGGGGGCAGACCGTTGTTCTCCTCGCAGTCGAGCTCGTACTTCATGATGAACTCGGTGAGGGCGCGCGCCGCGTTCCTGAGCTCTTCCTGACGGGCGGTGAGACGGAAGTCCATGTCTGTCGGTCCTCTGGATCGTGGTGGAGTGCGGGAGTGCGGGAGTGCGGAAGTACGCGGGCTGCGGAGTGGCGGTGGTCAGGAAGCGGGCAGCGCGAGGACCCGGGTGCCGCGCTTGACGAGCTCGTTGGCGATGATCAGGCGCTGGATCTCGGAGGTGCCCTCCCAGATGCGGTCGACGCGCAGCTCCCGGTACATCCGCTCGACGGGGTACGAGCGGTCGTAGCCGCGACCGCCGAAGACCTGCACGCACCGGTCGATGACCCGTCCGGCGGCCTCGCTGGCCGCGAGCTTCGCCGTCGACGCCTTGGCGTGCAGGGTCTTGGGGTCGGTGTCCGGCCGGTCTGCCTCCCAGGCGACCTGGTGGGTGTACGCGCGGTTGACGGCGATGTCGACGGCGCAGTCGGCGAGCATCCCCTGGACGAGCTGGAAGTCGGCGAGGGGCGAGCCGAACTGCCGGCGCTCCACCGCCCATCCGCGGGCGAGCTCCAGGGCCCGCTCCGCCGCCCCCACGGTCCGGGCGGCGATCATCAGCCGCTCGTCGGTGAACCACTGCTTCGTCAGCTCGTAGCCGTTGCCGACACCGCCCAGGACGTCCTCGTCGGGGACGAAGACATCGGTGAAGGTGAACTCGGGGTGCCCGTTCACGGCGGAGTGCATGAACCGCGGGACCCGCGTCATCTCCACCCCCGGCGCCTGCTTGTCCACGAAGAACAGCGTCGCGGCCCGCTCCGGGCCCGCATCCGCCTGCACCAGCAGGAAGTCGGCGATGTCGCCGCACGTCACGAACCACTTCTCGCCGTTCAAAAGCCAGCCGCCCCGGGTCCGGGTCGCCGTACTGGTGCACGAACCCGGATCGGAGCCCGCGCCGGGTTCCGTCACCGCGAACGCGTCGAACCGCTCGCCCCGGATGACCGGCAGCAGGTACTTCTCCCGCTGCTCCTCGGTGCCGTACGCCAGCACGTTCGCGGGCCGCCAGGGTATGTCCCACAGGCAGTTGGTGACCTTGCCGAACTCCTCCTCGACGATGACCTGGTCCAGCAGTGACAGGCCGGCCCCGCCCCACTCGGCGGGCATGTTGATGGCGTAGACGCCCGCGTCGACGGCGGCGCGGGTCAGTTCGCGGACCGTCTCGGCGGGCAGCGGGCCGCCCGCCTCCTCGGACCGGTCCTCGTACCGCATCAGGAGCCGGGAGTAGGCGGCGGCGCGGGCCTTGAGGTCGGCCTGCTCGGGTGTGTAGCGGAAGTCCACGGTGTCCTCCGGGGCGCAGGGGTACGTCGGGCAGGGGCCTTAGGGGCGGCCGGGCGGTCAGCCCGGGACGGCGCGTGCGTCCAGGGCCAGGGCGCCGTCCGGACGCACCAGCAGGGGATTGACCTCGAACTCGGCGATCTCCGGATGCGCGGCGGCGACGGTGGTGATCCGCTCGATGACGGCGGCCGCGGCGCCCACGTCCACGGCCGGCCGGCCGCGCACGCCGTCGAGCAGCGCGGCGCTGCGCAGTCCGCGCAGCAGTGCCTCGGCGCGCCGGGCCGGTACGGGCGCGAGCGCGAAGGCGACGTCGCGCAGGGTCTCGGTGAGGACCCCGCCCAGCCCGACCACGGCCACCGGCCCGAACCGGGGGTCGCGGTGCACCCCCACGATCAGCTCGACGCCGTCCGAGAGGTCGGCCATCGCCTCGACCGAGTAGGAGGGCGCGCCCAGCCGGTCGTGCATGTCCCGGTAGGCGGCGAGGAGCGCCTCCCGGTCCGCGAGGCGGAGCGCGACCCCGCCCGCGTCCGACTTGTGCAGGACGTGCAGGGCCTTCAGTACGTACGGGCCGTCGAACCCGGCGGCGGCGCCGAGCAGCCCGGCCTCGTCGGTGACCTCCCGGGCGGGCGGGAACGGCACACCGGCGGCGCCGAGCAGCGCGCGCACCCCGTGGTAGCCCGCGTCCCGCAGCGGCTCGGCGGCCGGCGGAAGAGCGGGGACCCGGGGGACCCCGGCCGGGCCGGCATCCCCCCGCCCGGTCATCGCGGCCAGCGCGCGGGCGGCGTCCTCGGTGGCGGCGAACACCGGTATCCCGGCCCCGGCCAGCACCCGGCAGCTCGGCGACTGCGGGTACATCGACTGGACGACCAGCGGCTTCGGCGCGGCGGCGAGGTGCGCGACGATCTTCTCGGCGGCCCGCGTCTCCCCCTCCGCGAGCACCAAGCCGCCGGCCGGACCGCCGCCCAGGCCGCCGTCGGAGGCGGCGTAACCGCCGAAGTACCCCGTCATCAGGACGGCGTCGACCTCGTCCGCGGCGAGCAGTTCCGCGACGGTGGCGGCGTACGAGAGGGGGTCCTGCTCGCCCATCCCGGCCAGGTCGACCGGGTTGCCGACCGCGGACTGCGCCCACAGCGCGGTCCGCAGCCCGTCCTGCACCGGCGCGCCGAGTTCCGGGACGGCGAGGCCGGCGTCCTCGGCCGCGTCGGCCGCGACGGCGCCGTGGCCGCCGCCGTCGGTGAGGACCGCGGTACGGCGGCCGCCGGTGCGCGGCCCCGCGCCGAGCGCGGCCAGTACGACGGTCATCTCCCGCGGCGTGCGGACCAGTTCCACGCCTGCGTCGCGGCAGGCTGCGGCCACCACGTCGGCGGAGGTGGTGAGCGCCCCGGTGTGCGACCGGGCGCTGCGGGCGGAGGCGGTGCCCCGGCCGGCGGTGAGCAGGACCACCGGTTTTCCCGCCGCGGCGGCGGCCCGCGCGAAGGCCCGGCCGTCGCCGAAGTCCTCGGCGTACACGGCGATCGCCGTGGTGGCCTCGTGGCGGGCGCAGTCCTCGACGAGGTCGACGAGGGTGACGTCGGCCTGGTTGCCCAGGGAGACGAAGCGGGAGAAGCCCAGGCCGTGCGGTGCGGCGCGGAGTTGGAGTTCGAGGGCGAGGTTGCCGCTCTGGCTCAGCAGGGCGACACTGCCGGGCGCGAAGCGGTCCGAGGCGAGGTACAGCTCGGTGGTGTTGTCGGCGATGCCCAGGCAGTTGGGTCCGACGAGGACGGCCCCGGCGGCCCGGACGCGCGCGGCGACCGCCCGCTGCCGGGCCAGTCCCGCCGGGCCGGCCTCCGCGAAGCCCGCGGTGATGCCGACGATGGCTTTCGCCCCGCAGGCCAGGGCGTCGTCCACGGCGGCCTCGAAACCGGCGCCGGGGACGGAGATCACCACCAGTTCGACGGGCTCGCCGATCGCGGCGAGGGAGGTGGCCGCCGTCCGGCCGAGGACGGTGCCGCCGCGCCGGTTCACCAGGTGCACGGGCCGCCGGCCGTCGGCGCGCAGGGCCTGCGAGGCCACCGCGTGCCCGTACTTCGCCGGGTCGTCGCTGGCCCCGATGACGGCGACGGAGCCGGGGTCGAAGAGCGCGGTCAGATCGCGTCCCATGTCATCCCTCCACGCGGAGGGCGGAGTTGGGGCAGCTTTCGGCGCAGGCCCGGGCCGTTTCCTCCGCGCCGGCCGGGACGGCGACGGCGACGACCTTCGCGTAGCCCCACTCGTCCAGTTCGACGAGGTCGGGTGCGTGTTCCTGGCACAGGCCGTAGCCCTGGCAGCGGGTGGAGTCCAACAGGAGTTTCACGGCGTTCCTTTCAGGCGGGCGACGGGGTGGAGCCCCCGGCCGCGGCCCCGGACGTGACCGCGTCCGGGGCTCCGGGGAGGGGTGCCCGGGCGACCTCCGGTACGGCAACGGCCGGCAGTCGGCGGCCGGCCGCGGGCGGCGGTCCGCCCGCGCAGGCCGGGCACGGCGCCGCGAGGTGGGAGCGGACGAGTCCGGGAAAGGTGCGCAGCAGGCTGCCGGCGGTGCCCGCGGCCGCATCGAGCAGACCGCACGCTCCGCGCCCGGGCAGACCCTGCGACCAGCGGTGCAGGTGCGCAAGGGTGTCGGGGCCGGCCGTTCCCGCCGCGAGTGCGTCCAGGGCGCCGCCGACCGCGGCCGTGCCCGCCGTGCAGACGCCGCACTGGCGTGCGCTCTCCGCGGCGAGGTGAGCGACGGCGAGGGCCGCGGTGGCCACCGGGCAGGTGCCGGGGGCGAGGAAGTGGATCGCTCCGCAGCCCAGCGCGGTGCCCGCCGCGGCGAGGGCGTCGGGGTCGAGGGCGAGCCCCAGGGCGCGGGCGTCGACGAGTCCGCCGAACAGCCCGCCCATCAGGGCCCCGGTCGCGTCCGCAGAGCCGTGGGCCACCGCCAGGGTGCGCAGCGGGACTCCGTACGGCACCTCGGTGAGCACCGGGGCCGCGGACCCGCCGGACAGCGTCACCAGCGTGGTGCGGGCGATCCGCCGGCGCAGGTCCGGGCGTGCGGCGGTGAGGGCGATCCGGGCGAGGGTCTCGACGTTGGCGACCAGGGTCGGTGCGCCGGCGACGCCCTGCTCGAAGGGGCGGGGCGGTTTGGCGGTGGGCAGGGCCGGTCCGCCGTTGATCCGGCGGACCGCCGCGGACTCCTCGCCCGCGACGTAGGTGCGGGGGGTCTCGACGACCTGGACGGGCAGGTGCGGCTGCTGTTCGGCGAGAGCCCGGCGTACGCGCGCCGCCGCCTCCGGGTCCGAGAGGTAGACGTAGCCGCGTACGGCACCGGTGATCCGGGCGGCGCGGGCCAGGCCGTCGAGGACCAGGTGGGGCCGGGCCCGCAGCAGCCAGCGGTCCTTGACCGAACCCGGTTCGCCCTCCTCGCCGTTGGCCACCACCACCGGGAGCCCGCCGCGTTCACCCACGGCGCGCAGCTTGACGGCGGCCGGGAAGCCGGCCCCGCCGCGACCGCGCAGTCCGGAGGCGGCGAGGTGGTGCAGCAGCTCGTCGGGGCCGTCGGCGGCACCGGCGTAGCCGCCGGCGGCCCGGTACGCCTCGGCGCTCTCCTCGCGGTCCGGGGCCGGGCCGAGGACGGAGCCCGGCGAGCCGGGCGGCAGGGCCGTCAGGAAGCGGATCGTGGTCATCGGCGGTCTCCTGTGCCGGGGTGGGCGGTGCGCGCCGCCGGGTCGGTCCGCAGGGCCCGTACGGCGCCTTCGAGGGCGGTACGGTCCCGGGCGGTGCGGCCGTATCCCGGTCCGGGGAGGCCGATGAGCATGCGGTGGTGGTCGAGGACCACCTCGGCGGCGAGCAGGGCCGCTGCGCGGTCGCGCGGCCGTAGCCCGTCGGCTCCGCCGGCCCTGGCGGCCACGGCGGTCACCAGCTCGGTGACCTCGGCGAGGTAGCGGAGCCAGGTGTGCCGGCTGCCCCGCAGGACCAGGCGTTCCACCCGGCGCCGCTCGGCGGCCGCCGACGAGGCGCGCAGCGCGGCGACCGCCACGGGCAGTTCCCGCTCCGGTTCGGGGGTGAGCCCGAGCCAGTCCAGACGCGGACGACCGCTCATGCGTGCCTCCGGGAGGGATGGGGGTGTGGTGATCCGTGCCGTTAGGGAGTCACCCGCCGTCACCCGTGCCGTCATCCGCGCCGCGTGCAGCGGCGAGCGGGGGAGCGGAGTGGGAAGGGGGGTGCGGGGGGGTGGGGCCCGGGCAGGTGCCCGGGGCCGGGCCGGCCGGCTGTGCCCGGGTCCTGGAGCAGGACGGGGCGGAAGAACGCCGGAGGGCGACAGGCAGCACGCTCACTGACCGATCGGTCAGCCGCTCATCACGCTAGCTGACCGATCGGTCAGCGTACAAGTCTTGACCCCGCGGAAATGAGCCAGCAGGCTGACTGTCCAATCGGTCAGCGTGGTTCCGGCGTCCGTCCGGACCACCCTGCCGCAGCTGGGTTCGCCTCGACACCTATCGCAGACACCGATCGCCGCACAGCCGGCCCGGAGGAGTCATCCGATGCAGTCCAGAGCCCCCGATCCCCCCCTCGACGCGCCCGGTCAGGACCTTCCCGGCCCCGCACTGTCGGCCCGCTACTACACCGACCCCGCGATTGCCGCCGCCGAGACGCGGCACGTCTTCGCCGCGTCCTGGCAGCTCGTCTGCCACGAATCCGACCTGCCGGCCCCGGGAGCCCGGCTCGCCGCCACGGTCGCGGACCGGGAGGTCGTGGTGGTCCGCACCGAGGACGGCGCCCTGGCCGCCCACCTCAACGTCTGCCGCCACCGCGGTACGCGCCTGGTCAGCGCTCCCGAACCGGCCGGCAAGGCGATCCGCTGCCCCTACCACGGCTGGACGTACCGACTCGACGGAAGCCTGGTCGGTGCCCCGGAGGCGCGGCAGATCCCGTGCCTGGACAAACCCGCGCTCGGGCTGTTCCCCGCCCGCGTCGAGTCCTTCCTCGGCTTCGTCTTCGTCAGCCTCGACCCCGACGCCGTGCCGTTGGCGAAGCAGTGCTCGGGGCTCGCCGAGGCGGTCGGCCACTACGCCGACGCCGATCTGGTCCCGGTGGGCCGCGCCCGGATCCACGACCTGGCCGGCGCCGAGATCCAGGAGGCCAACTGGAAGGTGGCGGTGGACAACTACCTGGAGGGGTACCACGTCCCGGTGGCCCACCCCGGGCTGATGCGGCTGCTCGACTACCAGGGCTACACCTGCACGATCGAGGATTCCTACGCGCTGTTCACCTCGCCGCTGCGGGACAAGCCGTCCTCGAACTGGGCCGAGCGCCTCTACCAGCGCATCGCCGCCCCCATGCCCGGCCTCGGCGAGTCGGACCGCCGGGTCTGGCGGTACGCGGTGATCTACCCCAACACCCTGATCGACTTCTACCCCGACCACGTACTGGCCTGGACCGCGATTCCGACGGCGGTGGACCGCGTGGCCGTCCCCGGCGCGTTCTACACCCGTCGCGGGACCGGACTGCGCACCCGGCTGGCCCGGCGCCTGAACATCCACATCGGCTGGATCACCAACGACGAGGACGCCGAGCTGGTCGCCCGCGTCCAGAAGGGGCTCTCCACCCCCGGGTTCGAGCCCGGGCCCCTCTCCCGCCGCGAGTCGGCGGTCGGCTGGTTCGCCGGCCGCATCCGGGCCGACCTGGCCGCCGCCGGGCAGTGACCCCGCTCCGGCCGACCCGCCCTGCTGATCCGCTCCGGCCGACCTGCCCCGCTGGTCCGCCCCTGCTGACCCGCCCCTGCCGAAGGTCCTGCTGAAGGTTCTGCTGAAGCTGCTGCCGCCGCAGCGCTCCCTCCACCCCCTGCCGCCCCGCCGTCCCCCTGCGGCCCCTACGGAGAGGACCCCCATGTCCCCCGAGGAACTTCCCCCGACCAGACGCTCCTTCCTCCGCGCGGCCACCGCCGGCACCGCCGCGTTCCTCGGCCTCACCGCCGCCGGCTGCGGATTCGCCCCCGGCGACGACCCGGCCGGCCGGGCCACCGCCGAAGCGCCGATCGACGTCAAGGTCGACGGCGACCTCGTCTACTTCAACTGGGCCGACTTCGTCGACCCGGCCGTCTTCGAAGGCTTCGAGAAGGAGTACGGCGTCAAGGTCGTCCAGTCGAACTTCGACTCCATGGAGGGCATGGCCGCCAAACTCAACGCCGGCAACCGCTACGACATCGTCTTCCCCACCGCGAAATGGGCGCAGCGCCTCGCCACCGGGGGCCGGCTGCGCCGGATCGACCACTCCCGGCTGAAGAACGCCGAGGCCGTCTTCGGCGGTTACGGCTACTTCGCCGACCCCTGGTACGACCCCGGCTCCGCCCACACCGTCCCCTTCACCATGTACAAGACCGGCATCGGCTGGCGCAGGGACCGCCTCGGCGACCTCACCGGCTCCTGGGACGATCTGTGGAACGAGCAGGCCAAGGGCAAGGTGTTCGTGCTCGACGACCGCGACGAGGTGCTCGGCCTGGGCGCGCTCAAGCTCGGCCTCGGCCTCACCACCGGCGATCCCGGCGAACTCGCACGCGTCACCGACACCCTCCACACCCTCCGCCCCCGCCTGCGCGGCTTCTCCAGCGACAGCTACAACAACCTGCTCAACGGCAACGCCGACATGACCCAGGCCTGGAGCGGGGACATGGCCGCCATGCTCGCGCAGGCCGAGGACCCCGCCGTCTTCGGCTTCGAGGTCGCCCGCCAGGGCGCCCCCGTCAACTCCGACTGCTACGCCATCCCCGCCAACGCCCAGCACCCCGGCACCGCCATGCTCTTCATCGACTACATGCTCCGCCCGGAGAACGTGAAGAAGAACATCGCGTACATCGGCTACCCGATGCCCGTGCGCGGCACCGAGGACACCTACTCCGCGCTCGTCGAGCCGTTCCCCCAGTGCCTGGTGACGGCGGACGACCTCAAGGCCGACCTCTTCTTCCGCAACGGCACCGCCAGGGGCGAGCAGGCCCGCGACGCCGCCTGGACCGCAGTGAAGGCCGGCTGATGAGGCGGAGCGAGCGGTCCGGGGCGCGGCTGTGGACCTGGTTCCTGCTCCCCGGCACCCTGTGGATGACCGGCTTCCTGCTCGCCTCCCTCCTCCTCGTGGCCACCCTCGCGCTGGGCAGCACCGACCCGCTCGGCAACCCGCGCTTCGGTCTCCACTTCGACAACCTCGCCGCGCTGGCCGATCCGGCCTACAGCACCGTCCTGCTGCGCTCCCTCGGCTACGCACTGATCACCTGTGTGATCTGCCTGGCCGTGGCCTACCCGGTCGCCTACACCCTCGCGCTGCACGGCGGCCGCTTCAAGAACCTGCTGATCGCCGCCATCGTCGTCCCGTTCTTCGCCAACTACCTGGTACGGATGTACGGCTGGTCCGTCGTCCTCTCCGACGACGGACCGCTGCTGAAGGCCCTGCGCGCCATCGGCGTCGCGGACGGCGGCACCAGGATCCTCCAGACCGGGGCGGGCGTCGTCGCGGGACTCGTCTACGGATTCGTCGTGTTCATGATCATCCCGTTGTACGCGGCCCTGGAGCGCATGGACACCTCGCTCATCGAGGCCGGACGCGACCTCTACGGCGGCCCCCTGCGGACCTTCCTCTTCGTCACCGTGCCCGCAACCCGGCAGGGCGCGGCGGCCGGCTGCGTCCTCGTCTTCCTGCCCGCCATGGGCGATTTCGTCAGCGCCCAGCTCATGGGAGGCCCCGACCAGATCATGATCGGCAACCTGATCCAGGACAAGTTCTTCCAGGGCCAGAACTGGCCGCTCGGCTCGGCCCTCACCATGCTGCTGATGGCGGTGCTGTTCCTCGGGCTGCTGGGCTACCTGCGGCGCACCCGCAAGGACGAGGCGGAGGCGGCCCGATGACCCGCACCGGGCCGGGCCGGCGGCGCTCCCGCCGCCGTGTCGAGCGGCGGCCCCGCTTCGCCATCGCCGTCACCGTCGTCTTCTTCGCCCTCCTCTACCTCCCGGTCGGCGTCGTCGTCCTGTTCTCCTTCAACTCGCAGAAGTCCCTCACCGTCTTCCAGCACGTCAGCCTCCGCTGGTACGAGGCGTTCCTGCACGACGGCGCGCTCCTGGACTCGCTCGGCATGAGCCTGCGCGTGTCCCTGGCCGCCATGGCCGGCTCGCTCCTCCTCGGCGTCGCCCTGGCGCTGGGCCTGGTCCGCAGCCGGGGCCGCCTCGGTTCCTTCGCCGGCCTGGTCATGCTCCTGCCGCTGATCACCCCGGAGATCGTCACCGGTGTCGCGGCGATGCTCCTCTTCAAAGGCCTGGGCATCACCCTGTCCACCGCCACCATGACCCTCGCCGAGATCACCTTCTCCATCTCCTACGTGACGGTCATCCTGCGTTCGCGCATCGCCGCCCTCAACCCGGAGGTCGAAGAGGCCGCGATGGACCTCGGCGCCACCCGCCGGCAGGCACTGCGCCTGGTGACCCTGCCCGCGCTGCTCCCGAGCATCCTCGCCTCCGCGGTGCTGGTCTTCGCCCTCGTCTTCGACGACTTCGTCCTCGCCTACTTCACCACCGGCGTCGATCCGCAGCCGCTGTCCGTCCGCATCTACTCGGCGATCCGCTTCGGCGTGCAGCCCACCATCAACGCCGTCGGCACCCTGATGCTGGCCGGGTCCATCGCACTCATCGCCCTCGCGCTCGCCATCCCGCGCCTGTTCGGCCGCCGCGGCGGCCTCGATCTGCTCTCCGGGAAGTGACCACCGTGCACCCGAACCCCGCCGTCCGGCTCGACCGGGTCAGCAAGCAGTACGCCGCGTCCACCACCGGCACCTACGCCGTCGACGGGGTCACCCTCGACATCGACCCCGGCGCGTTCTTCTCCCTCCTCGGCCCGTCCGGCTGCGGCAAGACCACCCTGCTGCGCATGATCGGCGGCTTCACCGACCCCACCCACGGCAGCGTCCTGCTCGACGGCGAGGACGTCACCGGCCTGCCGCCCGACAAGCGCAACGTCAACACCGTCTTCCAGAGCTATGCACTCTTCGACCACCTCTCCCTCGCCGACAACGTGGCCTTCGGCCTCAAGCGCAAGGGCGTCGCCCGCGCCGAGATCCGCCGGCGGGTCACCGACATGCTGGACCTCGTACAGCTCGGCGCACTGGCCTCCCGCAAGCCCCCCACCCTCTCCGGCGGCCAGCGCCAGCGCGTCGCCCTCGCCCGCGCCCTGGTCAACCGCCCCCAGGTCCTGCTGCTGGACGAGCCGCTCGCCGCCCTCGACCTCACACTCCGCCGCCGGATGCAGGTCGAGCTCAAACAGATCCAGCGCGAGGTCGGCATCACCTTCGTCTTCGTCACCCACGACCAGGACGAGGCGCTGACCATGTCGGACCGCCTCGCCGTCATGAACGAGGGCCGCGTCGAGCAGTGCGGCACCCCGGAGGACGTCTACGAGCGCCCGACGAGCACCTTCACGGCCTCCTTCATGGGCACCTCCAACCTCGTCCCCGGCACCTACCGGGCCGGCGAGGTCGTCCTCGACAAGGGCCCCGCCCTGCCCGTGGGCCCCCGCCCCGCCGTCCCCGACGGCAGCCGGGTGAACCTCTCCATCCGCCCCGAGAAGATCTGGCTCTCCGACTTCGAACCCGGCATGGCCCGGGCCACCGGAGTCGTCCGGGAGACCGTCTACTCCGGCGCGACCACCACCTACCTCATCGAACTGGCCCCCGGCGTCACGGTGTCCGTACTGGAGCAGAACACCGACCGCTCCCGCATGGAGGACCGCTGGAGCGGCGGCGAGCGGGTCGAGATCGGCTGGAAGCCCGAACACTGCCTGGTCCTCGACTGACCCCGCCCCTGGCACCGACCGGAGGAACACCCCCATGAACCATGACGTCATCGTGCTCGGCGCCGGACTCGCCGGTCTCGCCGCCGCACGCGACCTCGCCGCGGGCGGGGCCGACGTCCTCGTCGTCGAGGCCCGGGACCGGGTCGGCGGACGCGTGGAGCAGACCGGACTCGCCGACGGGCGGCTCGTCCAGCTCGGCGGCGAGGTCGTCGGCCGGGCGCACACCGCCTACACCGCCCTGGCCGCGGAACTGGACCTCACCCTCGTCCCCAGCTACGTCGCCGAGCCGGGCGCCCTCGCCCGGGCCACCCCCGAAGGCGTCCGCGCCGGCGACCCGCCCCACTGGTTCGGCCCCGGCGACGACGCCGTCCACCGGCAGGCCACCGCCGCCTTCGCCTCCCTCGCCCGGACCGTCGACCCCGGCGATCCGTGGTCCCACCCCGACGCCGCGGCCCTCGACCGGCTCTCCGTCGGCGCCTGGCTGCGCTCCCGGGGGGCGACCGCGGCCGTCGTACGCCTCTGGGAGATCGGCCGGCTCGCCCTCGCCGACGGTTCCTGCGAACGCACCTCGCTGCTCGCCGCCCTGCGCAAGCACGCCGCCGTGCCCGGCCCCGTCCCGTACGACTACGAGGCGTGGGAGGGCCTGCGCGTCGCCGAGGGGTCGGCCACGGTGGCCCTGCGCATGGCCGAGGGCCTCGCCGGGCGCATCCGTACGGGGGCGCCGGTCGAAGCCGTCGCCGTCCGCGGCCCCCGCGGCTGCTCCGTACGCCTGGCGGGCGGCGAAACCCTCACCGCGGGGGCCGTGGTCAGCGCCCTCCCCGCGGGCCCGCTCCGCTCCGTCGCCGTCACCGGCGTCCGTGACGAGCGCCTCGCCTCGCTGCACCGCCAACGCCACGCCCTCGCCGCCAAGTTCGTCGCCGTGTACGACGCACCTTTCTGGCGCGAGCGCGGCCTCAGCGGGCTCTCCGAATGCGAGGGCGTCCTCGGCAGCACCTGGCCGCAGAGCGAGGGCATCCTCTCCGCCCTGGTCCCGCCGGAACGCTACGGCGTCCTCCTCGCGGCCCCCGCCGCGCTGCGCACCCCCGAACTGCTCGCCGAGATCGCCCGCCTGTACGGCGACGAGGCGCACCACCCGCTCGCCACGTACCTGCGGCTGTGGGGCACCGACCCGTGGACCCAGGGGTACGTCACCCAGTGGACGCCCGGCGACGTCATGGCCGTCGGCCCCCTGCACGGCACCCACGAACCCCCCTTCTACGTCTGCGGATCCGACCAGTGGGTGGCCGGGTACATGGAGGGCGCCGTACGCACCGGACGCGACGCCGCCCGGGAGGCGCTGAGCCGTGGCTGACACCCTCCACAACCACATCGGCGGCACCGACCGCCCCGCCGCCTCGGGCGCGACCACGGCACTGGTCGCCCCCGCCACCGGCCTGGTCCACGGCCACGCCCCCCGCTCCGGCCGCGCCGACACGGACGCCGCGTGCGTGGCGGCGGCAGCGGCCTTCGCCACCTGGTCGACCACGACCCCCGCCACCCGGCAACGGGCCCTGCTCGGCATCGCCGACGCGATCGAGGCGTACGCGGACGAGCTGACGGCCGCCGAGACGGCGGACACGGGCAAGCCGCCGGAGCGGTTCCGGAACGAGGAACTGCCCGCGATCACCGACACCGTGCGGTTCTTCGCCGGAGCCGCCCGCAACCTGCCGGGAGCGGCCGCGGCCGAGTACACCGAGGGCCGCACCTCCCTGCTGCGCCGCGAGCCGGTCGGCGTCTGCGCCCAGATCACCCCCTGGAACTACCCCCTGATGATGGCGGCCTGGAAGATCGCGCCCGCCCTCGCCGCCGGGAACACCGCCGTCCTCAAACCTGCGGACACCACCCCCTCCTCGTCCGTCCTCCTGGCCCGGATCGCCGCCGCGCACCTCCCGCCGGGCGTGCTCAACGTCGTCTGCGGCGACCGCGACACCGGCCGGGCGCTCACCGCCCACCCCGACGTCGCCCTGATCGCGCTGACCGGCAGCGTACGGGCCGGCCAGGAGCTCGCGGCGGCCGCGGCGGCCGGCCTCAAGCGGGTCCACCTGGAGCTCGGCGGCAACGCCCCCGTCATCGTCCACGAGGACGCGGACATCGACGCCACCGCCGCGGCGCTCGCCGAAGTCGCCTACTACAACGCCGGCCAGGACTGCACCGCGCCCACCCGGCTCCTGGTCCACCACCGGGTGCACGACGCCTTCCTCGCCGCCTTCACCGCCGCTGCCGCCTCGCCCCCGAACCGCGGGGCCGCCTTCGGTCCCCTCAACAGCGCGGCCCGGCTCGCCTCGGTCCAGGCCCTGCTGGGGCGGCTGCCCGCGCACGCCGGGATCACCACCGGCGGCACCCGGCTCCCGCGCCCCGGTTTCTTCCACGCGCCCACCGTCGTCGCGGGCGTCCGCCAGGAAGACGAGATCGTGCAGGAGGAGGTCTTCGGGCCCGTCGTGACCGTGCAGCCCTTCACCGACGAGGCCGAGGCGCTGCACCTGGCCAACGGCGTCCGCTTCGGCCTCGCGGCGAGCGTGTGGACCAGGGACCACGACCGCGCCATGCGCGCGACGCGGGCCCTGCACACCGGCATCGTCTGGGTCAACACGCACGGCACCACGGTCTCCGAGATGCCCCACGGCGGGGTCAAGCACTCCGGCTACGGCAGCGACCTCTCGCTGTCCGGCCTGCTGGACTACACCCAGGTCAAACACGTCATGCTGTGACGCCCCGTACGACGCCGGCGCAACCCGGCACGGCCGCGGCGGCCTGCGCCGCCTCAGCCGATCTGGCGGCGGACCAGCTCGTGGAAGAGGCCGCCCGTGTCGGCGAGCAGTTCCGCGGGCGGCCCCTGCTGGACGATCCGGCCGTCCGCCATGACGATCACCCGGTCGGCGTCCATGACGGTGGACAGCCGGTGGGCGATCACGATGCGGGTGCAGCGCAGGGCCCGGGTGGACTCGATCACCACGTGCTGGGCTTCGTTGTCCAGTGCGCTGGTGGCCTCGTCCAGGAAGACGATGCCCGGCTTGCGGATGAGGGCCTGGGCGATCATCAGCCGCTGGCGCTGACCGCCCGAGACGGTGCCGCCGCCGTCGGACAGCATCGTGTGCAGGCCCATGGGCATGGCCTTGACGTCCTCGGCCAGGCCGGCCATCGCGGCGGCCTCCCACACCTCCTCCGGCGTGTACGTCTCCGCGCCGCTGATGCAGTCGAGGATCGAACCCGAGAAGGGCTGCGCGTTCTGCAGGACCACCCCGCACTGGCGGCGGACGGCCGCCTGGTCGAGGGCCGCCAGGTCCTGGCCGTCGTAGAGCACACTGCCGGCGGACGGCTCGTCGAAGCCGATGAGCAGCCGCAGCAGGGTGGACTTCCCGCAGCCGCTGGCGCCGACGATCGCCACGAACTCACCCGCTGCCACCCGGAACGACACGTCGTCGAGGACGAGCGGGCCGTCGTCCGCGTACCGGTAGGACAGGCCCTTCGCCTCCAGGGACCCGCTCAGCACACCCGGCTGCGCACGGGACCCGCGGACCTCCGGGGCCGCATGGAGAATCGGTTTGATCTGCTCGAACATCGGCTGCACCGCGGCGGCCGAGAGGAGCACGCCCGTCAACTGGGTGACGGCGGACAGCATCATCGTCACGGCGGTGCTGAAGGTGAGGAACTCACCGGCGGACATGCTGCCCCTGGCCGGACCGGCCAGCAGCATGAACATCACGAGCGTGCACAGCGGCAGACAGACCGCGTTGAGGACCGTCACGACGTTCTTGAGCCGGCCGATGCGCTGCTGCAGCTCACGGGTGCGGGCGAACTCCCTGGCCCACGCGGCGTAGGCGAAGCTCTCGGCCGCCGCCACGCGCAGCTTGGGCAGCCCGCGCAGGGTCTGGAACGCCTGGTTGTCCAGCCTGTGGCCGAGCGTGATCAACTGCCGCTGGTAGCGCAGCTGCCACAGCCCCAGGCCCAGGAAGACCGCGGCGACCACGATCAGCATGGCGAGCGCCGCCATCGCCAGCGGCACGCTGTAGACGAGCAGCAGGACGAGGTTCATCAAGGCGACGGTGCTCGCCTGCACGGACACCGAGCCGATGCCGGACAGCAGGCTGCGGATGGAGCTGATGCCCAGGGCCGCGCCCGCCAGTTCGCCGGTGGAGCGGCCGGCGAAGAAGGTCACCGGCAGCCGCAGCAGCCGGTCCCACACCGCCGGCTGCAAGGCGGCCTCGACCCGGCCCTCCATGCGCAGGATGGCGAGGTTCTGCAGCAGCAGGAAGGCCGCCGAGACGACGCTGCTCGCGATGAGGGCCAGGGCGGTCTGGACGATGAGGCCGTTCTCGGCGCGCGGCACGTACGCACCGAGCACCTTGCCCGTCGCGATGGGGACGAGCGCGCCCAGGCCCACCGCGACCAGCCCGCCCAGGAGGAGGCTGCGCCACTCCTTCCCGGTACCGCGCACGCTGAAGCGCAACAGCCGCAGCAGGCCCGGAGCACCGTCGGGCAGCGGACGGTAGAACATGACGGCACGCGGTTCGAGGGCGGCCTCGTTGTCCTTGTCCACGCGCTCGCGGGTGCCTGAGGCGGGGTCGACGGCCTCGTATCCGCCGCGCCGCCACAGCAGGGCCACCGGCGTCCCGTCCGCCTCGCGCAGACCCACCAGGGGCCCGCTGTCCTCCCGCCACCAGCGCCCGCCCAGCTTGACGGTGCGGGTCCGGATGCGCGAGGCGAGCGCGATGCGTTCGACGGGATCGACCCGCCCGGAGGCGGCGGCGCCCACCTCACCCCGTTCGGACAGCGCGATCCCGGCTTCCGCGGCCACCAGGCGGCACACGGCGAACACCGCGTCGTCGCTCGCGCCGCGCCGGGGCCGCCGGCCGGAGCGGCCGATGGACGCCAGCAGGGCGCGGTCCGCCTGGGTGCGGGCGGCCTCCCCGGCCTCGATACCGGCCGCCGTACGGTCCTCGTGGGCGCGCTCCAGCTGCTCGATCCAGTCGTCCAGGGCGTACAGCAGCCGGTACTGCTGGTCGACCATGCCCTGCCAGACCGCTGCGTCGAGGAGGAGGGCGCCGGCGGTGTCGTACCCCTCGTACCCCTCGTACGCGGCGCCGTACTGCACGCTGCCCGGAGGGATCGGCATCCACAGGATGTCGTCGTCGTCGGCCCCGCCCCGGCCGGTGGTCGCCCGGCTCTCCAGCGGTGCCTGGTAGAGCACGCGCAGGCCGCGGCCGATGCCGAGCGTGAAGGCGTACTCCAGGGGACTCAGGGAGGCGGCGGCGCCGTACTGCCCGGCGTACTCCCCGCCCGTCCACGGCTCGCCGGGCCACTGCTCCCCGGCCCACTGGTTTGCGTACGGCGGGCGGTGCAGCTCGCGCAGCTCGATGCGGTGCAGCCGGCAGCCGTGCAGGGGCCGGCCGACCAGGGTGTGCCCGGGGCCCTCGGCCGGCCCCAGCAGCAGGGTGCCCGCCCCGAGCCGGCCCAGGAAGTGCCAGTTCCCCGCCTGCGCGGCGTCGACGGCGAACAGGTCCAGCTCGCCCTCCACGACGAGCCACAGCACGAGGGGGCCCTCCAGGGACAGGCTGCGCACGCCCGTGCAGTCGACGGCCGAGCCCAGTGCGCCGAGGGCCGACACGACCGGGTCGGGGGCCGGTCCGGGCCGGGTGCCGGTGGCCGTTGCGGGGTGCGGGAACGTCACCTCAGTGCTCCTTGACCAGTTGGGCGTACGCGCCCTGCGCGGCGAGCAGGTGCTCGTGCCGCCCGCGTTCGACGACGGTGCCGCGGTCGAGCACGACGATCTCGTCGCTGTCGCGCACGGTGCTCAGCCGGTGGGCGATGACCACGCAGGCGCACCCGCGCCGCCGCAGGCTGTCCATGACGATCTGTTCGGTCGCCGCGTCCAGGGCGCTGGTCACCTCGTCGAGGACCAGGACGCTGGGGCGGCGCACCAGCGCCCGGGCGATCTCCAGGCGCTGGCGCTGGCCGCCGGAGAAGTTGCGGCCGTCCTGCTCGACCCGGCTGTGGATGCCGCCGGGGCGGCGCGCGACCACCTCGTACACGGCGGCGTCCTCCAGCGCGGCGACGACGGCCTCGTCCGGTACGGAGGGGTCCCACAGCGCGACGTTGTCGCGCACGGTGCCCTCGAAGAGGAAGACGTCCTGGTCGACGAAGGACACGGAGGCCGCCAGCGCGCCGCGCGGGATGTCCGCGAGGCGCATCCCGTCGATGCGGATGGTGCCTTCCCAGGGGGTGTAGAGGCCGGATATCAGCCGGGAGACGGTGGACTTGCCGCTGCCCGAGCCGCCGACGAGCGCGACCTGCTGCCCGGGACCCACCGAGAGGGAGAAGTCCTTCAGCAGCGGGGTGTCCAGGGGGCTGTAGCCGAAGGTGATGCCGTCGAGCTCCACATGGCCCTTGAGGCGGCGGGTGCCGGCCGGGGGCTCGCGCCGCGAGTAGAGCGGATCCACGGGGAAGTCCTCGACGTCCTTGAGGCGGGCGACGTCGGCCGCGAAGTCCTGGATCCGCCCGGCCACGCCGTTCAGCCGGGTGATGGGCGCGGTGAAGCTCGTCACCAGGGCCTGGAAGGCCACCAGCAGACCGACCGACAGGTGCCCCTCCACGGCCCGCAGTCCGCCGATCATGAGGATCAGGGCGCTGTTCAGCGCGGCCAGCGTGGGAGCGGTGATCGCCAGCCACGCACTGGGCACGCCGAGCCGCTGCTGCACGTCGAGGGTGACCGCGTGGCGGCCGGCCCAGCGCCGGAAGAAGCCGTTCTCCCCGCCGGTGGCCTTCATCGTCTCGATGAGCTGGAGACCGCTGTAGGAGGTGTTGGTGAGCCGGGCGTTCTCGGCGCGCAGCTTCTGCGTGCCGGTGGCCCGTACGTGGACCGCGATCCGCATCGCCACCACGTTGAGCAGCGCGATGCCGATGCCGACGAGGGTGAGTTGCGGGTCGTACGTCCACAGCAGCACCGCGTAGAGGACGACGACCACCGCGTCCACCCCGGCGGCGGCGAGGTCCCTGGCCAGCGTCTCGGCGACGGCGTCGTTGGACTGCAGGCGCTGGACCAGGTCGGCGGGGTTGCGCTGGGAGAAGAAGGCCACGGGAAGCCTGAGCAGGTGCCGCAGGAAGCGGGCACTGCCCAGGGTGGAGGAGATGATGCGCCCCCGCAGCAGGTTGGCCTGCTGCAGTGCGGTGAGCACCGCCGTGAGCACCAGGGCCGCCGCCATCGACGCGAAGAGCACGCCGAGCAGGGACGTCTGTTCCCCGATCAGGAACATGTCGATGTACGTACGGCTCAGCGCGGGCACCGCCGCGCCGACGACCACCAGCAGCAGGCTGGAGAGCACGGCCGCGAGCATGGTGCCCGAGGTGCCCCGCAACCGGGCCGGGACACCGCCCATGACGCCGGGCTTGCGACCGGTGCGGCGGAAGCCGGCGTCGGGCTCGAAGGTGAGCACGACGCCGGTGAAGCTGGTGTCGAACTCGTCCATGGGCACGAAACGCCGGCCCTTGGCCGGGTCGTTGATGCAGGCGCCCCTGCGGCCGAAGCGCCGGCCCATCCCCTCGTAGACGACGTAGTGGTTGAACTCCCAGAAGAGGATGGCCGGGGGGCGCATCCCGGCGAGCGCGGCCAGGTCCATCTGCATGCCCTTGGCCGCCAGCCGGTATCCGCGGGCCGCCTTGAGGATGTTGCCGGCGCGGGACCCGTCGCGGGAGACGCCGCAGGCGATGCGCAGCTCTTCCAGCGGGACGAAGCGGCCGTGGTGGCCGAGGACCATGGCCAGCGCGGCGGCTCCGCACTCCACGGCCTCCATCTGCAGGACGGAGGGGGTGCGGACACGGCGGGGCGTGCGGCCCTTGGGAGCGGGCGCGGGCCGCCGGCGCGAGGCGCGGCGCCCGGCGGCCTCCTGCTGCGGGGCGCTCACGGCAGCAGCCAGTCGACGGGGCGCTGTGCGGGAAGGTGAACGGATCCGGTGACCGCAGTCGCGGAGTCGACGGCGTACGGGGGCCCGTCCGAGGAGGACCACCGGTAGCCGGACCGGGTCGCGGAGGAGCGTTCCAGCTCGACGAGCACCGCGACGGGATTGCCCTGCCGGGTGAACTGCGCGGCGAGCCGGCTGTCGCCGAGGAAACCGGTGAGCTGCGCCCCGGTCTGAGGGGCCCTGCCGACGGCCTTGACGCGGCCGCGCAGCACGCCGAACCGCTGCTGGGGGACGGTCTGGACGGTGAGGTCGACCGCAGCGCCCACGGGGACGGTTCCGGCGCCGGCGCCGGCGACGTAGAGCACGGCCATGAGCGGCTCGTCCGGGTTCTTCACCCGTTCCACGGTGGCCACGTCCGCGCCGGTCGTGAGCACCGAACCCGTCTTGGCGACCAGCGCGGTCACCCGGCCGCCGGCCACCATGCGCACCACCTGGGCGCCCCGGTCGGTGGCGACCCGGACCAGGGGGGCGTCCTGCGCCAGCAACTGGCCCTCCTTGGCGAGGACTTCGGTGACCTGGCCCGCGAACGGGCTTTGCAGGAGGTAACTGCCTTCGGCATGGGTGAGAATGCCCGGTGCGCTCAGCTTTGCGGACACGGTTCCGGTGAATGCCCAGAAGCAGGAGAGAGCCATGACGGTGACGGTGACGGCCAGGACGAGCCGGCCTTGCGGGCGGGCGAAGCGGACGGGCAGATCGAGTTCTTCGGGCGATTGCAGCTTGGAAAGCGCCTTTTGGCGGAACTGCACGGAACCATTCCTTTACTGCAATTGCGGCAGGGGCAGCCGAGAACCCCGGAACGATGGCTGCGTTCCGGGGTTCACGGGCGACGACGTGTCGTTGCTCAGAGACCGGCGACGCCGACCCGAACGCCGGCGATGCCGGTGACCTGGCCCGGGAGGGCCGTGGCGGCGTGGACCGTGTCCAGGGAGGTCACGGTGTTCACGACGTTGTAGACGTCGCCGAGCACGGCGCCGGCGAGACCACCGGAAATGCCGAGACCGCCGGAAACGGCGTCCAGCTCGGTGTCGGCGATCTCGCGGGTCTCGATGTCGTTACGCATTTCTTGCGCACCCTTCATTCGTCTGACTGCTTCTCACCTGCCACGGCCAGGCCGCGGCAGTGGGCAGATGTAAGCACGCGAACAGGTGGCCCGGCCAATTGTGTTGACGCCTCGAAGGGTGCCCGGTGACCACACGATCGACAGATCTCCGGATTCATTTTCCGGATCAGTGCAACGTCTCCACAAGATCGAGTAACGGATCCCCGTCCTCCGCGACGACGGCGGGAGGAAGTGGGACATACCGCCAGTAATCGAAGGGGGCGTTCCCGGCATTCCGAAGGGCGGCGCCCCGTCGAAGGCGCTCGTTACTCACACATGTGAAGATTCGCTGGAGCACCTCACGGCGATGAAACCGTTACGGTGCGTATCGGACGCCGAGCGCGACGACACCCGTCGAGGGGCGGTTCGAGCGGCGGGGAAGGGGCCGTGGGCCGGTCAGCCGAGGACGAGGGGGAGCTTCTCGGCCAGCCCGCCCAGCGCGGCCCGCTCCGCTCCGCTCGGAGCGCGCCGCCCGGTGCCGATCAGCAGCGCGTCCTGGTCGGAGAAGGCCGGGGGGAAGGCCGCGCCGGCGATCCGCTCCAGCATCGCGCGCGACTCGGCGAGGGCGTCGGCGGGCGGTTCCGCGCCGTCCGGGAGGTGGGCGATCAGGTCGAGGTGGTGCAGCGTCCACTCCAGGACGTACGCGTGGAGGTAGTCGCCCGCAGTGAGCACCTGGCCGCGGGTGCTGACCCGGAGTCCGGGATCCGCGAGCTCGGCGGCGCGGCCGGCGGCGGAGCCGACGTCGTCGAGGTGGAACGTGAGCAGCCGCGGGTCTTCGTACGCGGCGGCGAGGCGGACCGTCAGCGCGTCGAGCGGGTCGTCGCCGGCCGGCGCCTCGACGAGGTTCCAGTAGGTCACCGCGTCGCGGGTCGGTTCGGCTTCCGCGGGGGTGGCGAGGGTGATCAGGACGTCCTGGGCGTCGATGACCAGGTGGCACACGAGGTCCCGCACGAGCCAGCCGGCGCAGCCGGACGGCCGCGCGAAGTCCTCGTCCGAGAGCCCGGCGACCGCGGTGCGCAGCGCCGTCCAAGAGCGGGAGAAGAGGTCCACGGCCGCAAGCTAGCAGCTGCGTCCAGTGCGGCCCGGGCGTTTTCGGACACCCGTGCCGGCTCGTCCGAGCCGGAGATCGCCCCCGGTCGTACGGCGGGCCCCCCGCGGCCCTGTCGCAGAAGGGGGCCGGTCCGGCTGTGACGACGGCTCCGGCCGCGGCTCCCAAGGGCCCGCGGCCGGAGCCGTCGTCGGGGCGGAGGCGAACCGCCCGGGGTGCGGTGGCGGCGCCGGTCAGGCGGCGTGGCCGCCGTCGACGGAGAACTCGGCCCCGGTGATGTAGGCCGCCTGCTCGCTCGCGAGGAAGGCGACCATGGCCGCGATCTCCTCCGGCCGTCCGAACCGGCCGAGGGCGGTCATCGCCGCCTGCGGTCCCGCGTAGGGCCCGTCGGCCGGGTTCATGTCGGTGTCGACCGGTCCCGGGTGGACGATGTTGGCGGTGATGCCGCGTCCGCCGAGCTCGCGGGCGAGTGCCTTGGTGAGCCCGGTGAGGGCGGACTTGCTCATCGTGTAGAGCGTGCCGCCCGGGCCCGGTACCCGCTGGGTCATGCAGGTGCCGATCGTGATGATCCGGCCGCCTTCGCCCATCCGGCCCGCAGCGGCCTGCGCGGCGAGGAAGGCGCCCCGCACGTTCACCGCGAGCACCCGGTCGACGTCGGCCGGGGTGAGCGCGTCGAGCGGGCCCAGGACCCCGACCCCCGCGTTGTTGACCAGCACGTCGAGCCGGCCGAGGGTCTGCGCCGCCCAGTCCACGGCACCCGCCGCGTCACCGGCGTCCCCGGCGTCGGCCCTGACGGCGAAGCCCCGGCTCCCGGTCGCCTCGATCGCGGCCACCACCTCCTTCGCCGCCGTCTCGTCGGCGGTGTAGGTGATGGCCACGTCGGCCCCCGCCCCGGCCAGCCGTACCGCGATCGCCGCGCCGATGCCCCGGCTGCCGCCCGTCACCAGAACCGTCTTGCCGTTCATACGCCCTCCTCGCGTGGTTGCGAGTTCAATGAAATGCCAGGGCGGTCGCCGGTGCTGGCAGGAATGCGACCTGGCGCTCGGGCGGGACGGCAGCAGCGGTTGCCATCCGTGGTGGTGCTCAGGGGCGGGCCGGCGGGGTGCTCCGGGCGGCGTACCGGAAGCGGTTGCGGTACTCCGTCGGTGTGGCGTCGAGCGTGCGACGGAAGGCGCGGATCAGCGTGTCCGTCGTGTTGAAGCCGCAGGTCCTCGCGACGCGTTCGAGGGAGTCGTCGGTGGACTCCAGCCGGTTGCGCGCCACTTCGACGCGGGCCGTTTCGACGTAGGCGGCCGGGGTCATGCCGAGTTCGGTCTTGAAGATCCGGGTGAGCTGCCGTTCGCTCACGTGGGCGTGCGCGGCGAGGTCGGCGAGGGTGAGGGGTTCGGCGATGTGGCGCGTGATGTGGTGGCGCAGGTCGTCGATGCGCCGCGTGGTCGAGACCGGCGCGAGCGGGACGCTGAACTGGCTCTGTCCGCCCGGCCGTTTCAGGTACATCACGAGCTGACGGGCCACGCGGAGGGCGGCCGCCTCCCCGAAGTCTTCGGCCACGAGGGCGAGCGACAGGTCGAGGCAGGCGCTGATGCCGGCACCGGTCCACACCTCGTGGTCACGGATGAAGATCGGATCGGCGTCGACCTCCACCGACGGGTGATCGGCGGCCAGTTGCTGCGCGGTCGACCAGTGGGTCGTCGCACGCTTGCCGTCCAGCAGCCCGGCGGCCGCGAGGAGGTGGGCCCCCACGCAGACCGAGGCGACGCGCCGCGCCCTGCCGGCGAGCGTCTTCACCCAGCCGACCACGGCGGGATCGGTAAGGGCGAGCACCCGGCGGTGGTCGTCGACCTCGACCGCGCCGGGAACCAGGAGCGTGTCGATCTTCCTCGTGGACACGTCCTGGAAGGTCGTGTCGGGAAGGATGCGGACCCCGGCGGAGGTGGTGACGGGGTCCATGATCTCGGCGGCCAGCACGACGTCGTAGCCCGTCGTGCCGTCCACCTCCCGCTGCAGCAGGGCGAACACCTCCGGGGGGCCGGTGACGTCCAGCAGGTCGACGCCGTCGAAGACGATGACGACGACGAAGCGTCTGATGCCGGTGCTGCTGCTCACAGGGGACTCCGTCCGCTCGGCGGCGAGGCCGTGCCGATGTCCGGATCTGCAAGTTGCATGACATTGCCGCCGCGTGGGGCGAATCGTAGCGTGGGGTGCGAGCCGAGCCGGCGCCGGCGGCCGAACCTTCCGATACCGAACCCGAACAAGAGGGCACATCCATGTCTGCGACGACCCTGCGCGAGCTCAACGGCTTCGATCAGACCCCGGCCTCACTGGCGACGGCGACCCTGGTCCTGATCGACTACCAGAACACCTACACGCGCGGCGTGATGGAGCTGACGGGCTGGGAGGCCGCCCTCGACGCCGCCGCCGCGCTGCTGGCCCAGGCCAGGGAGGCCGGCGCGAAGGTGATCCACGTGATCAACGACGGCGGCGAGGGCACCCCGTACGACATCCGCGCCGAGATCGGGCAGATCCATCCCCGTGTGGCGCCCGTCGACGGTGAAGCGGTCGTCGTCAAGACCGTTCCGAACGGTTTCGTCGACACCGACCTGGGCGACCACGTGGACGCCGCCGGGAACCAGGACCTCGTCATCGCCGGATTCATGACCCACATGTGCGTGGCCTTCACCGCGTCGGGCGCGTTCCTGCGCGGCAACCGCCCCACCGTGGTCGCCGACGCCTGTGCCACCCGGCCCCTTCGGACGGCGGTCGCCGACCTGTCCGCCGAACAGCTGCACCACGGCGCGCTCGCGACGGTCGGCGACCTCTACGGGGTCGTCGTCCCGTCCGCCTCCTCCCTGAGGTGAGTACCCGGGGAGCGGCGCGAGACGGACAGCGGGCTGGGTGATCCTGCACACCCCAAGTACCCTCTGCCGGAAAGCCTTTGGGGTGACCACCAGCAGGCCGGACGGCGGGGGAACGCACATGTGGGGACGGGGGACGGTCCTTGGGGACCGGTACACGCTGGCCGAACGCATCGGCGGCGGGGGCATGGGCGAGGTGTGGCGCGCGGACGACGGGGTGCTCAGGCGGCAGGTCGCCGTCAAGGTCCTGCTGCCCGCGCTGCTCGACGACCAGGCCTTCGCCGCCCGGTTCCGCCGCGAGGCCACGGTTCTGGCCTCGCTCGGCCACCCGGGCATCGTCGACGTGCACGACTACGGCGAGACCCGGATCGAATCGGGCGAACGCGTCGCCTACATCGTGATGGAACTCGTCGAGGGACGGACGCTGAACGAGGTCCGCGCCCAGGCCGGACCGCTCCCCGCCGCGCAGGCCCTGGACATCGTCGCCCAGGCCCTGGACGCCCTGCACACCGCGCACCTGCGGGGCGTCACCCACCGCGACATCAAGCCGTCGAACCTGATGCTCGGCGGTGACGGCCGGGTGACGGTCACCGATTTCGGCATCGCCCGCTCCAGCGCGGCGAGTACCGCGATCACCGACTCCCACGCGGTCCTCGGCACGGCCCTGTACATGGCTCCCGAGCAGGCGGAGGGGCTCGGCGCCGTGGCCGCGTCCGACCTCTACTCCATGGGTGTCGTCTGCTACGAGATGCTCACCGGGGAAACGCCGTTCACCGGCGACTCGGTGATCGAGATCGCCCTGAAGCACATCAGGGAACCCGCCCCGGAGCTGCCGGCCGCGTTCCCCGGCCCGGTACGCGCCTTCGTCGCCCGGGCCCTCGCCAAGAGGCCCGAGGAACGGTACGCCGACGCGTCGGTGATGGCGGCGGCGGCCCGCCGGGCGGCGGCCGGCGAGCCCTTGGGCGAGCTCGACGCACCCGGCGGCGTGCCCGGCCCCGGGCCCGCCGTGCCGCCCGCGGGGGCCGCGTCCGTGGAGCGGAAGTGGTGGGAGCGGCTGCGCATCCCCGGCGGCTTCGCCGTGCCGGCCGTCGTCGTGGTGGCGGTCACCGTGACGGTGGGCGTCACGGTGTTCCACATCGACCCCAGGGCCCGGGCCTCCGATGCGCAGGGACCGGATCAACGCCCGCCCGCATCGGTGTCCGCGCCGGCGGCCGGAGCCGGGAGCCAGGGCCCGGGCGCGTCCCCCTCGGGCAGTGCGGCGGCCGGCCCCTCCGGCGCCGCCGTTCTGCCGCCCGGCCAGACTCCGCCGGAGCAGGCCGCTGCCGGGGCTGCCGCCGCGGGCGCCGGTGGCGGCGGTTCGGCGGTGAACCCGCCGCAGAGCGCCCAGGGCGGTGCGTCCGGCGACGGCCGGACCGGCCAGGGGCCGAACGGCGGAGCGGCGGCCGGAGGCGGGGCCGCGGCCGGAGGCGGCGGGTCCGGCTCGGGGTCGGGCAGCGGCAGTGGATCCACGCCGCCGCAGGGCTGCGGCGGCCGTTCCTGGGGCGCCATCACCAACGTCGGCGACGGGCTGAGGATCGGTCTGGCCACCGCCGGCCCGCAGCCGGGCGCCAAGGTCGTCATGGGCGGGACCACGGCCTACGGGTGGGTGCACGAGAAGTCCAACTACGACAGCTTCAGGGCCTGTGGTTCGCAGGGCCCCGCGCTCAACCGGGCGCTGACGCAGTTCGGCGACACCGTCCGCGTCGAACTGGCCGATGTCTACAGCGGGGGGCTGTGGTGGAACCTGGAGGAGGCCCCCACGGCGGGTGCCTACTACATCAAGGACATCGCCTTCCAGGGCGGCTGCCTGACCGACAACGGCGCGGGCAAGCAGCTGACGGTGATCGCCTGCGCCCCGGGGGACAAGCGCCAGCAGTGGCGGATCCCCTGACGGGTGCCCCGCGATCCCGGGCAGGGATCGCGGGGCGGTTGCCGCACCGGTGTGCGGCCGGCTGCTCAGGTGCTAGCTGCCGGTCTTGCCCCCGGCGAGCGGCCACTCGCGGTTGAGGGCGCCCAGCGGGATGCGGCGCTCGAAGATCGGCGTGCCGAACAGGGACAGCTGGAGGTGCAGCTGGCCGCTCAGGTCGAAGCCGCCGTACAGCGCCCACGCACCGCTCACCGAGGTCTTGCCGTCGGTGGACGCCGACGCCTTGGCGTCGGCCTCGCCGCGCAGGTAGGGGGCGAAGTCCGCGGAGACGCCCACGGCCCCGTACAGGCCGACGGAGGCCTCGGCGCCGATGGCGCCCTTGACCCGTCCGGCGGCGGTGACTTCGGCCTTCACCGGCGAGCTCTGGACGTTGGAGGTGCTGACCGGGGTCCAGCCCTTGCCCGTCGCGTAGCTGCCGCCGACGCGGAAGTCGCCCTTGACGTCCTGGCGGACTTCGAGGGTGACGCGCCCGTCGGCCTCCACCTGGACGTAGCAGGTCAGGTCGAGGTTGACGACGACCGGGACCGGTCCTACCTGGATGACCGGAGCGCTGTGCAGCTTGGCGAACGGGATGCGCTTGGGGGTACCCGTGCTCGCGGCGGCGTGGCCCTTCAGGCTCCACTGCGAGGACCAGTCACCGCTCATGCCGAGGAAGGCGGAGCGCGGTCCGGAGCCGCCCGACCCGTCGTAGGAGAACTCCACGGTGGGGGCGAGCTGGACGAATCCGGAGACCGAGGCGCCGGCCGAGACGGGGGCGCCGGGGGCGGTGTCGACGGGGGCGTCCACATCGAGCCGCAGGTTGCCCAGGGGCAGCTTCGCCCCCTCGGGGCCGAACCGCACGCCCTGGCTCTTGGCCCAGGAGAAGGTGACGCCCTTCATCAGGGGCTCGACCGTGACCGACGCCGGGTCCACCGGGACCTTCCCGTCGGCCTTGTCGTCGTTGAGGACGGAGGCCAGCGTGGTGGAAGCGGTCTTGACCTCGGTGCCGCGATCGGTCTTGCGGCCGACCTCGGTGACCTTCGCGAGGAGGCCGTTGGGGGCGCCGGGCGCCGGAGCGCTGGCGATGACGTCGCCGACGGCGACGGGCTTGTCGGCCGTGGGGGAGTGGCTCGGTGAGGGCGAGCCCGGCGAAGTACCCTGCGGGGCCGTCGATATGACGGCCCGTCCGGTCGCCTGATCGTAGGAGGCGACCTTCAGCGAGGACTTCTCGGGGGCACCCTTCCCGGCTCCGACGCGGGCCACGGCCGTCGGCGCGGGCGCGCCCTGCGGCGCCGCGGCCACGTCCAGCTGCTGCGTCCCGTCGGCTGCGGACGCGAGGGTGGCGGTGCTTGCGGGGTCGGCGGCTCCGGTGTGCGTGGCCGAGGAGCAGCCGGTGGCGGTGAGTGCCAGCGTGGTGAAGCCGGTGAGCAGGAGGCGTCTGGCGAGCTTGGGCACGTACGTAAGACCTTCTGGTTGGGGGGAAGTTACGCTACTGACAAGTAACGTGAAGACCGATCATGCCAGGCGCATCCACCCCACCAGCGATAACCGGCCACCCCAGGGCGGGGCGGGTCCCCGCGGCTCCGGCGGAACCGTTCCCGGACCGGCCCCGATCACCAGCCGACGGTCGGAACCGCCGCGTGGGGATGGCGGCTTCGCCAGCGCGTGTACGCGGCGCCGGCCCGGCAGGTGCGCAGATAGCCGTCGGCCACGCCCCGCAGGAGCTCCGGGCCGCACTCCTGCAGCGGGCCGTCGCTGCGCCAGGCCAGGACGTGCCGGTACCACAGCGGATTTCCCACCAGGGGGCGCACCGCGACCCCCGGCACTTCGGTAAAGGTGGCCTGGCAGAGGCTGACGGCCAGGCCGGCCCGCACGATCTCGATCAGCTGCCGCCCTTCCGCCTCGTACGGGGTGAAGGGCCGGCGGCCCGTCACCGCGCACACCGACGACCAGTACTCGCAGGTCCGGTCGCTGTCGGGCCGGGGCGCCGCCCAGTCCTCGTCCAGGAGCTCCGCCAGGGTGACCTCTTCGCGCGAGGCCAGCGGGTGGGCGGCGGGCAGCAGGGCGAACACCGGCTCGGTGACGAGCGGATGGAGGAGGACGTCCCGGCGGTCCGGCAACTCCTGGTCGGGGTGGTCGCCGAGCACGGCCGCCTCCAGCCGGCCGGCCGCGAGGTCGTCGAGGAGGGTGACGGGGGAGTACCGGCAGCGCGCGGTCACCTCCGCTTCCGGCAGCAGGGCCTTGACGGCCAGGATGAGGTGGCCGAGCAGGGGGGCGCCGACCGAGCCGATGCGGACGCGGCCCGCCCCCGAGCTCCGGCGGGCGGCCCGGGCGGTGTCCGCGAGCAGCCCGTCGATCCCCGGCAGAATGGCCCCGGCCCGCCGTAGGACCAGTTCCCCGAAGGGGGTGGGAGCGGCCCCGTCCTGCCGCCGGTCGAAGAGGGTCCCGCCCAGCATGGCCTCGATACGGCGCAGTTGGGCGCTGAGCCCCGGCTGGGTCACGCCCAGCGCGGCGGCGGCGCGGGTGAGACTGCCCGCCTCGGCGATCGCGCAGACCACCCGCAGGTGCCGTACCTCCAGATCCATGGCGCAGATGGTACGCCTCCTATGTGAAATGTCACATGGCTGAAGATGGCCGGAGAAGGCCCCTCAATGCCCTGCCCCTTCCGGGTTCTTGAGGCCGATGGTGGCGTAGTCGATCTGGCCGCCGAACGAGGTGTGGCCGAAGGCGCCGGCGACGTTCGTGCCCACCAGCAGGGGCATGCGCTCGATGACGACCGGCGCCGCCGGGGCCTGGGCGAGGATCTGCCCGTCGAGCTCCTGCCAGGCCCGGTCGGCCTGCCCGGTGTCGGTCATGGCGGCGATCTCGTCCATGCGCTTCATGGTGGCCTCGTCGCGGAAGAGCGAGTGGTTCCCGGAGTTGCCCTTCTCCTTGATGTAGCGGCCGTCGAAGACGAAGGGCAGGAAGGTGGAGCCCGAGAGGTAGTCCGGGCACCACCCGGTGTAGACGAGGTCGGTGCGGCTCTTGGTGTCGCCGATGGTGTCGTAGAAGGCGGACGGGTCGACGGTCTCGATGGTGACCTTGATCCCGATGCGCCCCAGGGACTGCTGGACGGCCTCCGCGACCCCCTTGTCCCCGTTGGAGACGGTGAGCGAGGTGGCGAACCCCTCCGGCTTCCCCGCCTCCTCCAGCAGCTGCTTCGCCTTTCCGATGTCGCCGGTGGCCGGGATCCCCAGCGTGTCGGGCTGTCTGCCGCCGAAGATGGAGCCGGGCATGAGGGCCGTGGCGATGTCGCCGAGGGCCGGACCGCCGGAGGCGGTCAGGATGGCCTCGCGGTCGAGGGCGTACTGGACGGCCCGGCGGACCTTGACGTCGTCGAAGGGGGCACGGCCCGTGTGCATCTGCACCATCTCGGTGCAGTTGGAGGACTCGGACAGCAGCCGCGCCCTGACGTCGGACTTGGTGAGCACCTTGGGGGTGCTCTCGGGGCGCAGCTTGCCCCAGGAGACGGCGGAGGCATCGGCGCCCGAGGCCGCGATGATCCGGTCGTCGATCTGGTTGGCCCGCAGGCCCATCATCACGACCACCCTGTCCGGGTAGGCCTTGCGCACTCCGTCCGTGGCGGGTTCCCAGTGGGGGTTGCGGACCAGTGTGAGCTGCTTGCCGCGGTCGTACGCATCGATCTTGTACGGGCCCGAGGAGAACGGGCGGCTGTCGTACTGGGACCCCGTGTCGTGCGACCGGGGGACCGGGGCGAAGGTGGGCAGCACCGTGGCGTGGGGGAACTCGGCGAAGGGCTTGCGCAGTTCGAAGACGATCGTGCGCTCGTCGGGCGTCTTCACGGAGTCGAGGTGCTCGCCCCGCGCCGGGCCGCGGTAGCCCTCGGCGCCGGCGAGGTAGCGGGCCGCGTAGTCGGGGCCCCCGGGCAGGTCGGGGGAGAAGGACCGCTCCACGTTGTACTTGACGTCCTGGGCGGTGATCGGCGAGCCGTCCTCGTACCGCAGCCCCGCCTTGAGCCTGAAGGTCCAGGTCTTGGCTCCGTCGGAGGGGACGCCGAGGTCCTCGGCGAGGTCGGGGGTGAGCTCCCCGCCCTTGGCTCCCGGCTCCGCCTTGTACGTGACCAGGGTGCGGTAGAGCAGCCGCGTGCCGAAGTCCATGTCGCCCATCACCCAGTTGCGGGCCGGGTCGAGGTGGGTGAAGTCCTGGTTGGACAGGACGGTCAGGGTGCCGCCCTTCTGCGGGGTGCCGCCGATCACGGTGCCGGTGCCGGCCGCAGCGGGGCTGCGGCCCCCCGGGGCGGAGCCGGCATGGGTGCCGCCGAGGCATCCGGCCGTGCCGAGGGCGAGGGCTGCCGCCAGTGCGGCGGCGAGGGAGGTGCGGGTGCGCAGGTCCATACGGGGTCTCTCCGGGGCGAGGAAGGGGGGCAGGGTGATCGCAGGGGCGACGGAACGGGGGATCGGTGGCAGCCGAGCGGCCGGGCATGGCCGCCAACTTAGCCATGTGACATTGCACTCCCAAGATGTCGGTACGCCATAACGCGGCGTTATGGGAAGGCGGGAGCTCCCGGGAACGCCGGACCCGGAGCCATGCTCGGGGCGCAACGTCACACCTCGCATCGCGGCCCGACCCCTCGGCCGTGAAAGGGATCCATGAACCCCGCCTACGCGACCGCCGACCACGTCTTCCGCGTCCCCCTGGACCACCGGGCCCCCGACGGACCGGACATCGAGGTATTCGCCCGTGAGGTTGCCGACCCGGCCCGTGCCCACGAGGAACTGCCCTGGCTGCTCTACCTCCAGGGCGGTCCCGGCGGCAAATCGCCACGCCCCGGCGTCGGTTCGCCCGGCTGGCTGCCCCACGCGCTGAAGACCCACCGGGTGCTGCTCCTCGACCAGCGCGGCACCGGCCGCTCCACCCCGGTCACCGCACGGTCCGCCGCCCGGTTCGACACCGCTCGCCAACTCGCCGCACACCTCGCCCACTTCCGCGCCGACGCGATCGTGGCCGACGCGGAACTGATCCGCCGCCGGCTGTGCGGCGACACCCCCTGGGAGACCCTCGGGCAGAGCTACGGCGGTTTCCTCACCCTCACCTACCTCTCCCGCGCCCCCGAAGGCCTGCGGGCCTGCTACGTGGCCGGAGGGCTTCCCGGCCTTTCGGCCACCGGCGACGACGTGTACGCCCGCACCTACCCCCGCGTACGCGACCGCGTGCTCGGCTTCTACGCCCGCTACCCCGACGACGCCCACCAGTTGCGCACGATCGCCGACCTGCTCGCCGCGGACGACGTCCGCCTGCCCGACGGCGACCGGCTCACCGTCCGCCGCCTGCGCACCCTCGGCCTCTGCCTCGGCATGGGCGACGGCTTCGAGCGGCTCCACTGGCTGCTGGAGGAATCCCTCGACGCGGACGGCCGGTTGACCGACACCTTCCGCCATCAGGTGATGAACCTGACCGCCTTCACGGACAATCCGCTGTTCGCCGTGCTGCAGGAAACGCTCTACGGCCAAGGCGCGGGGCCGACCGCCTGGGCCGCCGCCCGGGCCCTCGCCGACTTCCCCGAGTTCGCCGAGGAGGCGAATCCCCTGCTGCTCACCGGAGAGATGATCTACCCCTGGATGTTCCGGGAGATCACCGGCCTGCGTCCCTTCGTCGACGCCGCCGAGCTCCTGGCGCGGCGCACCGACTGGCCCGCCCTGTACGACCCCCACCGCCTCGCCGCCAACACCGTTCCCCTCGCCGCGGCCGTCTACCACGACGACATGTACGTCGACGCCGGCCTCTCCCTGCGTACCGCGGCCGAGATCGGCGCCACCCGGGTCTGGGTGACCAACGAATGGGAGCACGACGGAGTCAGCGCCTCCGGTGGCGCCGTCCTGGCCCGGCTGATGGACCTGGCCGCCGGCCGCGCGTAAACCCTGCCCACCCCCGACCCGAGGGATCCCCATGCCCCTTGTACGGACCAGCCTGCGCGCGGCCACCGCGGTGGCCGCCCTCCTCCTCGGCCTGGCCGCCCCCGCCCAGGCAACCGCGGCCCCGGCGCCGCACCCCGCCGCCCCCGCCGCCGACTGCGCCCTCCCCGGCAGGACCGGCTGGACCGACGAGGGCCACGACACCGACCGCGCCCGGTTCCAGCCCCCGACCGGCACCCGCCGCGTCCTGATGCTGTTCGTGGACTTCCCCGACGCCCGGGCCGACGACTCCACCGACCCCTACGCCGCCCACCTCGCCCCCGCCGCCGACTGGCTGCGCACCGCCAGCCACGGCCGGTCCCGCCTCGCCCTCAGCCCCCTGCGCCGATGGATCCGCATGCCGGCGGACTCCGACACCTACGGCTTCGCCCGGGGCCTCACCTTCGAGGCCCACGAGAAGTACGTGCGCGACGCCGTCACGGCCGCGGACCCCCACGTGGACTTCTCCCGCCACGACATGGTCTACATCGTGCCCGCCAAGGCGGCCACCGCCGTCTCCTTCTCCCCGACCTACCTCTACGACCCCGCCACGCCCGGGGTGAGCGCCGACGGCACCCGCCTGAAGTGGGCCGTGACCTTCGGCCAGGACATGTGGCACTGGGGACCGCTGGTCGCCGCCCACGAGACCGCCCACACCTTCGGCCTGCCGGACCTGTACTCCTTCACCGGTGCCACCCACCAGTACACCGGCGGCTGGGACCTCATGGGCAACATCGCCGGGCCCGCTCCCCAGTACCTCGGCTGGCACTCCTGGAAACTCGGCTGGACACGCGACGACCAGGTCGCCTGTCTGCCCGCACGCGGGCGCCGCACGGTCTTGCTGACCCCGGTGGAACGCCCCGGCGGCACCAAGATCGCGGTGCTGCGCACCGGCGCGACCACGGCGTACGTCGTCGAATCCCGTCGGGCGGAGGGCGCCGACCGGGCCGCCTGTTCCACAGGCGTCCTCCTCTACAAGGTCGACTCCGCGGCCCGCACGGGCGAGGGCCCGGTCCGGGTCGTGCCCGCCACGCCGGCCGCGGCCCCGTCCGCCGGCTGCACCCCGCTCGACCTCGGGGCGTACGCGCCCGGACAGAGTTTCGCCGACCCGGCCACCGGCACCCGGATCGACGTCCTCGCGGGCGGGGCGGCGGGCGACCTGGTGAGGCTCACCCGTGGCTGAGGGAAGCGGTGACAAGGCGTCGCGCGATCCGGGCGGATGACACTTTTGTGTGGTGATGGGGCCTTCAGTGGCTGTTCGCGCTCGACATGCTGCAAGGATTTGTCCAGCGGCGGTCGAGCCGTCCGTCCACCCGGCCGCCGCGAGCGGGGCCGGTTCCTGCCCCCAGCCCTACGGGATGTTCCTCCATGGCCGTCTTGTGCCGACCCGCCGTTGCCGTGCCCGAGTACGTCATCACCTCGGAGCAGACCCTCGACCTCGTGCGCACCGTACACCGCGACCATCCCCGACTGGGGCTGGCGTTACGCCTCATCGAGAACACCGGTGTCGGCAAACGGCATCTCGTGCAGCCGCTCGAACAGACCCTGCGCCACCCCGGGTTCGAGGCGCGCAACAAGCTCTACGAGGCCCAGGCCAAGGCGCGGGTGCCCCAAGTGGTGCGGCAGGCGCTGGAGAACGCCGAGCTGACGGCGGCCGACATCGACCTGATCGTGTACGTGTCGTGCACCGGGTTCATGATGCCCTCGCTCACGGCCTGGCTGATCAACACGATGGGGTTCCGGCTGGAGACCCGGCAGTTGCCGATCGCCCAGCTCGGCTGCGCCGCCGGGGGCGCAGCGGTCAACCGGGCGCACGACTTCTGCAGGGCCTATCCCGGCGCCAACGCCCTGATCGTGGCCTGCGAGTTCTGCTCGCTGAGCTACCAGCCCACCGATCTGGGCGTCGGCACCCTGCTGTCCAACGGCCTCTTCGGCGACGCCGTCGCCGCCGCCGTGGTCCGGGGCACGGACGGCACCGGTATCCGGCTCGAACACAACGGCTCGCACCTCGTGCCCGGCACGGAGGACTGGATCGCGTACGACGTACGGGAGACCGGCTTCCACTTCCTCCTGGACAAGCGCGTCCCCGGCACGATGGAGGCACTGGCCCCCGTGCTCGGCCGGATCGCCGCACGGCACGGCTGGAACGCCTCGGACCTCGACTTCTACGTCGTACACGCCGGCGGCCCCCGCATCCTCGACGACCTCTGCACCTACCTCGGCGTCCCGCCCGAGGCGTTCCGGTTCAGCCGCGCCACGCTCACCGAGTACGGGAACATCGCCAGCGCCGTCGTCCTGGACGCCCTGGCCCGCCTGTTCGACGAGGGCGGGGCCGAGCAGGGAGCCAAGGGCCTGATCGCGGGCTTCGGCCCGGGCATCACCGCCGAGATGGCGCTCGGTCGCTGGACGGCCCCCGCCGAGCCGGCGCTCGTGGGGGCCGCACGCCCGGGCTCGCGTACCCGGCCGGCCCGGGGAGCGGCCACCGGTATCCCCCGGGCCCGACCGGGGACGGTGGCGGTGCCGGCACCGGAGCCCGCGCGCATTGCGGTGTCCTCGGAGGCGAGGGCCCCGGTCACCGCAGCCCCGCCCGCCCGCGTGCCCGCGCCGGCGGTGCCGGTCGCGGCACCCCCGGAACCGGCAGGGCCGCAGGTGCACTTCTGGGCCCCGCCGGACCTGCCCGGACTCGCCTTCGACCCGCTGCTCGCGCGCCTGCTGCACGAGGAACCGGTCGCCCGCGTCCGCCTTCCCCACGGGGAAGGGCACGCGTGGCTGGTGACCCGGTACGAGGACGTACGGTTCGTGTCCTGCGACCCGCGCTTCAGCCGCCGGGCCGTCGTGGGGCGCTCCGTCACCCGCCTCGCGCCCCACTTCATCCCCATGGACGGGGCGGTCGGCTTCGCCGATCCACCGGACCACACCCGCATGCGGCGCGTGGTCGCCCGCGCCTTCACTGCCCGCTCGCTCGGACGCCTGCGCCGGCACGCGCAGCACGTGATGGACGGCCTGCTCGACCGCATGGAGGAGCACGGCGGCCCGCTCGACCTCGTGGCGCACCTGCACCGGCCCTTCCCGCTGGCCATGGTGTGCGCGCTCCTCGGGGTGCCGCAGGAGGAAACAGGACCGGATGGGCGGCTGGACCGACGTCATCCTGTCCGCCGCGCACGGGCGGGAGGCGAGCGAAGCCGCCAAGGCCGCGATGGCCGACGCCTTCCGGCGTCTGCTGGCACGCCGTACGGCCGAACCGGCGGAAGACCTGGCGGGCGCCCTGGCGGAGGCCGTCGCGGGCGGCGTCCTCAGCCGGGACGAGGCGGTCGGCCTCGCCGTACTGGTCCAGATCGGCGGCGCACACGCCGTCCGCAACAACAGCGCCAACATGGTGTACGCCCTCCTCACCCGTCCCGCGCACCTGGCCCGGCTGCGGGCCGAGCCCGGACTCGTGCCCCAGGCCGTGGAAGAACTGCTGCGCTACATCCCCCACCGCAACGCCGTGGGCCTCTCCCGGATCGCGCTGGAGGACGTGGAGGTGGGAGGGGTGCTGATCCCGGCCGGTGATCCCGTGTACGTCTCGTACCTCACCGCCAACCGTGACCCGGACGTCTTAACCGATCCCGGGCGGCTCGACTTCGACCGCACCCCCAACCCGCACGTGGCCTTCGGCCACGGCCCGCACTACTGCCCGGCCTCCACCCTGGCCCGGATGGAGAGCGAGATCCTGCTGCGCTCGCTGTGGGACCGCTTCCCGCGCCTGCGGTTCGCCGTACCCGAACAGGAACTGGAATGGGAGCGCGGTGCGTTGATCCGCGGCCCCCGGACGCTGCCGGTCACCTGGTGACCCGGGAGACCGACGAGATGGAGGAGACAGCAGTGCCCCAGCAGGACACGTACCGCGGTGACGGCCTCATCGTCCCGCCCGGTGCCGGACGCACCCTCAGCACGTCGGCGCAACAGGTGACGTTCAAGGTGACGGGTGCGCACTCGTCCACCGCCTCCACCTTCGAGGTGGTGGTACCCCCCGGATTCGACGTCGGAGCCCACGTCCACGGTCGCAGCGAGGAGCTCTTCTACGTCCTCGAAGGCGAACTCGACGTCATGGCCTTCGAGCCGAGGATCCGTACGCGCGACGACTGGCGGACCTGGGAGTCCCGCTCCGGCGAGCGCCATGTACGGGCCACCGCCGGCACGATGATCCTGGTGCCGCCCGGCTGCCCGCACGCCTTCGCCAACCCGACGGGCCGCCCCGCCAGGATGCTGCTCCAGGCCGCCCCGCCCCCGGACCACGAACGGTACTTCGAGGAACTGCTCGACCTGCTGAACAGCGGCGGCGAGGTGGATCGGGCGGCCGTCGAGGAGCTCCGCGGCCGCTACGACATCGAGCAGCTGACCCCGCTGCGCCACGAGCCGCCGGTCGTCCCCGCACCGGCCTCTCCCGAGCAGGTCCCGGCGTGAGCGAGGACGCGGGTGCCGGCACCGGCGTACCCGGGAGTGCGGCGACGCAGGACGTACGGCCCGTCACCCTGCCGCACATGCGGCCCGGGGACGCGCCCGCCCCGCCGCCGTGCGGGGGTGCCCAGGATCCCGCCGTGCACCACTGGCCGGTGGACCACCTCGACGGCCTAAGCTTCGACCCGCTCCTGCACCGGCTGCTGCGTGAGGAGCCGGTGGCGCTGGTCAGGATGCGGTTCGGCGAGGGCCACGCCTGGCTGGTGACCCGGTACCACCTCGTCAAGGAGGTGACCTCCGACGCCCGGTTCAGCAGGGCGCTCACCGTGGGCCGGCCCGTGACGGGCATGACCCCCCACAACGTCGCCCCCGCCCAGGGCATCGGCCGCACCGATGCGCCCGACCACACCCGGCTGCGGCGGCTGGTCGCCCAGGCGTTCAACCGCCGGCGGACCGCCGCACTCCGGGCGGACACCGAGAGGACCGCCGAACGGCTCGTCGACACGATGATGCGCCGGGGCGCCCCGGCGGACCTGGCCGAGCACGTGACCGGTCCGCTGCCCGAACACGTCATCGGCAGGCTGCTCGGCGTTCCGGCAGCCGATCTCGGCCGCCTCCAGGAGTGGCGGGGCGTCATCCTCTCCACCGACCACACCCCGGCGGAGAGCAGCGCCGTCAAGGCCGACATCGCCGCCTACTTCCGCGAGCTGGCCGCCCACCGGCTGGCGCACCCCGAAGACGACCTGTTCAGCGAGCTCTCCGCCGCCCAGGACCGGGGCGAACTGAGCCGGCCCGAACTGATCTCGTTGACCGTGATGATCGTGCTGAACGCCCTCGACCAGGTCCGCAACCAGTCCACCACCATGGTCTACGCCCTGCTCACCCACCCCGGGCAACTGGCCGCCCTGCGCGCGGACCCCGGACTGCTCCCCTCCGCCGTCGAGGAGCTGCTCCGGTTCATCCCGCAGCGCAACGGGGTCGGCATGCCGCGCATCGCCACCGAGGACGTGAGGGTCGGCGACGTGACGATCCGTGCCGGGGACGCCGTGTACGTGTCCTACCTGGCCGCCAACCGCGACCCCGGGGTCTTCGAGGACCCCGACCGGCTCGACCTCACCCGTGACGGAGCCCCGAACCTCGCCTTCGGCCACGGGCCGCACTACTGCCTGGGCGCCGCACTGACCCGGATGCAGTGCCTCACGATCCTGTCCACCCTGCTCCGGAAGGCGCCGGAGCTGCGGCTGGCCGTTCCACCGGAACAGGTGCGGTGGCGCCGCGGATCGATCAACCGCGGACCCCGGACACTGCCCCTCGCCTGGTGACGGCGCCGCGCCGGACCCGCCGGTCCGCGCGGCCCGCCGGCTCTGCGCGGAGGCGGAGGAGGCCGTACAGAACCTGGTCGACCGGGAGCGGCGCAGGCGCGAAACGCCGTTCTGGTAGACGACCCGGCCCCCTACGCGGCCAGGGCCGTCAGACGTCCTCGGAGTCGGGCAGCGCCTGCTCCGACCAGATGACCTTTCCGTCCGGCGTGTACCGGGCCCCCCAGCGCCGGCTGAGCTGCGCGACCAGGAAGAGGCCGCGGCCGCCCTCGTCGGTCGTCGTGGCGTAGTGCAGGCGCGGCGAACTGCTGCTGGCGTCGAAGACCTCGCAGGTCAGCACCCGGTCGTGCAGCAGGCGTACCCGCACCGGGGCGGCGCCGTGCCGGATCGCGTTCGTGATGAGCTCGCTCAGCACCAGCTCCGTGCCGAAGGCGAGCGCCGACAGGCCCCACTCGTCCAGCTTCTCCACCGCGGCCGCCCGCATGCTGGCGACCGCGCTCGGCTCGAACGCCACGTCCCATTCGGCGATGCAGTCCGCCGGCAGCGCCGACGTACGGGCGACCAGGAGGGCCACGTCGTCCCGCGGACGCACCGGCAGCATCTCCTTCAGGACCGCCCGGCAGACCTCCTGCGGGTCCCGCTCCGCGTGCGCCAGCGCCGCGCGCAGCAGGTCGAGCCCCTCGTCGATGTCCCGGCCGCGGTTCTCGATCAGCCCGTCGGTGTAGAGGACCAGCTGGGTGCCCTCGCTCAGGTCCAGCTCAGCCACCTCGAAGGGGAAACCGCCCAGTCCCAGCGGGGCCCCCGCGGGCAGGTCCGGAATCTCCACCGTGCCGTCGGGGCGTACCACGGCGGGCGGTACGTGCCCGGCGCGGGCCATGGTGCAGCGCTGGGTCACCGCGTCGTACACCGCGTACAGGCAGGTGGCCCCGAGCAGGCCCAGCCCGCTGCCGTCCCCGCCGTCGGCCCCGCTCTGGTCGATGTACTGCACGAGCCCGTCGAGCCGTCCGAGCAGCTCGTCGGGGGGCAGGTCCAGGGAGGAGAAGTTGAGTACGGCGGTGCGCAGCCGGCCCATGGTGGCTGCGGCGTGCAGGCCGTGGCCGACGACGTCCCCGACCACGAGGGCGACCCGGCCGCCGGGCAGCGGGATCACGTCGAACCAGTCGCCGCCCACCCCGGACTGCGCGGGCAGGTAGTAGTGGGCCACCTCCACGGCGCTCTGCTCGGGCAGGTCCCGCGGCAGCAGACTGCGCTGGAGGGCAACGGCCAGGGTGTGCTCGCGCGTGTAGCGGCGGGCGTTGTCGATGCTGACCCCGGCCCGGGCCACGAGCTCCTCCGCCAGGGACAGGTCCTCCTCGTCGAACGGCTCCGGCTTCTGCGAACGCCAGAAGTTGACCACGCCGAGGACGACCCCGCGTGCCTTCACGGGCGCGATGATCAGGGAGTGGATCCCGAAGTCGATGATGGCCCGGGCCCGCGGCGGGTCCTGCGCGTGCCAGCCCGGAGCGTCGGCCAGATCGGTGATCACCTCGGCCCGGCCGCTGCTGAGCCCCCGCGCCTGGGGTGTGGAGGGCAGGAAGTCGATCAGCCGTCCCCGCTCGTAGAGCGGGGAGCCGTCCCGGATGCCGCTGACCGCGGCGCGGCGCAGGTCCGGGGTGGCGCCGGTGGGTTCGTCGCCGCGGAGCACGGCTTCCGCCAGGTCGATCGTGACGAAGTCCGCGAAGCGCGGTACGGCGACGTCCGCCAGCTCCTGGGCGGTCTGCTCCACGTCGAGGGTGGTGCCGACGCCCACCCCGGCGTCGTACAGCAGCCGCAGGCGTCTGCGGGCGGCCTCGGCGCGGGTGCTGAGCACGCGCATCTCGGTGGAGTCCCGGATGGTCACCGCCGTCCCCTCGGGGCTGCCGCGTGGACGGGTGGGCCGCTGGTTGATCACCAGCAGCCGGTCGCCGGCCTCGTGCACCTCGTCGGTGGCGACCCGGCCGGACAGCAGGAGGTCGGCCAGGTGCCGGTCGAGCCCGGAGAGATCCCGTACGAGCTGCCCCTCGGCGTCGGAGGGCAGGGCGAGCAGCCGTTTCGCCTCGTCGTTGGCGAGCAGCAGCCGGCCCTGGCCGTCGATGATCAGTACGCCCTCGCGGACGTTGTGCAGCACCGCGTCGTGGTGCTCGTACATGCGGGTCATCTCAAGCGGGCCGAGGCCGTGGGTCTGGCGTCGCAGGCGCCTGCTGATCAGGGCGGCGCCGGCGGTGGCCAGGGCGAGGCCGGCCGCGCTGGCCCCGAGGATGACGGGCAGTTGCCGGTCGACCACCCCGGTCACGTTCTTCACCTTGAGCCCCGCCGACACGAGCGCCTCGACCTTGCCGTGGTCGCCTTCGGAGAAGACCGGCACGATGGCCTGGATCTCCTTGCCCAGCGGCCCCCGCACGCTCTCGGTGTGCACGTGGCCCGCCAGCGAGGGTTCTATCGTGCCCACGAAGCGCTTGCCGATGCGGTCGGGAAGCGGGTGCGTGTACCGGATCCCGCGGGTGTCCATCACGACGATGAAGTCGACCCCGGAGACCTTGCGCGTCGCCTCGGTGAGCGGCTGGAGGATCTTGGACGGGTCGGGGGACCGGAGCGCGGCGTGCAGCCCGACGGAGTGGGCGAAGGTTTCAGCGACCGCCACGGACCGGTTGCGTGCTTCCCGGTCGACGTCGTGGCGGGACTGGAGCACCAGCGCCAGCACCGCACCGGCAGCGAGCAGCACCACGACCGCCACCTGAAGGACGAATACCTGTCGGGCGACGCTCCGTGGGCGGTTTCCGATCAGTGACCGCACCGACGTCCCCGGCACGGGTTGCAAGGATGGGCCACGATCCATTTGTAGCACTGGAGGCCGCCGCTGGTACGTTCGCAGCGCCGCGCGCCCTCGTGGCGGCGGGTCCTAGCCTGGCAGTATGCGCGGTCGGCCGGTCACGCTGTTCCTCTGCGGCGACGTGATGACGGGCCGGGGTGTCGACCAGATCCTTCCGCACCCCGGTGATCCCGCGCTGCAGGAGTCCTGGATCCGTGACGCCCGCGCCTACGTCGAACTCGCCGAAGCGGTGAACGGGCCCATTCCCCGGCCCGTCGATCCCGCCTGGCCGTGGGGGGAGGCGCTCGCCGTCCTGGACGCGGCCGCGCCGGACGTGCGGATCGTCAACCTGGAGACCAGCATCACGCGCAGCGCCGCGTTCGCCCCCGGGAAGGGGGTCCACTACCGGATGAACCCGGCCAATGTGCCGTGTGTGGCCGCGGTCCGGCCCGACGTCTGCGTCCTGGCCAACAACCACGTCCTGGACTTCGGTCGCAGCGGGCTCGCGGAGACCCTCGCGGTCCTGTCCGGTGCGGGGCTCGCCACGGCGGGCGCGGGCGGCGACCGGGCGCAGGCGAGGCGGCCGGCGGTCCTCCCGGTCCGCGGCGGCCGGGTGCTGGTCCTCTCCTGCGGCGTGCCCTCCAGCGGCATCCCGCACACGTGGGCCGCGGGCGACGGGCGCAGCGGCGTGGACCTGCTGCCCGACACCTCGGCCGCCGCCGCGGCCGGGATCACCGAGCGCGTGCGGCAGCTGAAACGGCCCGGCGACATCGCCGTCGTCTCGATCCACTGGGGGTCGAACTGGGGCTACGAGGTCCCCACGGGCCACATCGGCTTCGCCCACGCCCTCGTCGACGGCGGGGTGGACCTCGTCCACGGGCACTCCTCGCACCACCCGCGCCCGCTGGAGGTCTACCGGGGCAGGCTGATCCTCCACGGCTGCGGCGACTTCATCGACGACTACGAGGGGATCGGCGGCCACGCCCGCTACCGCGACGACCTGCGGCCGCTGTACCTGGTGTCGGTCGAGCCGGACACCGGCGCACTGGCCGGTGTCCGGATCGTCCCCCTGCAGGCGCGTCGGATGCGCCTGGAGCACGCCTCGGCCGAGGACTCCGGCTGGCTGGGGGCGGTGCTGGACCGGATCGGTCGCCGTTTCGCCACCCGGGTCGACCGGGAGGCCGGCGGCGTGCTCGTCGTACGGCCCCGGTGAGGGCCTGTGCGTCCCGGTCGGGGCGGTGGGTCAGGAGAGCTTGCCACCGTAGTCCGGGAGCTTGAAGGTGCGTTCGGCGTGGCCGCCCACCAGGTCGCTCTGGTTGTTGCCGATGTTGGCGATGACCGTGTAGCCGCGGGCCTCGATCTCGGCGCGCTTGGCCGTCTTGTAGGTGCTGACCTCGCTGAACAGGTCGGGCAGGTCCCGCACGTAGAGCCCCGACACCGGGTAGCCGACGGCCTTGAGGTTGTGCTCGGTGACCGAGTACACGATCCCGGGGCGGGCGGTGACGAAGAAGACGGCGACGCCGTGTTCGTCGGCGTACCGGGTCAGCTCGCGGACCTCGGGGATCGCGGGGGTCGGGAAGGTCCAGAACCAGTGGAAGTCGGTCTCCAGAGAGGAGTTGTCGATGTCGAGCACGATCGCGGGCTTCTCGCCGGCGGGCGACCGGGCGATGCGCTGCTCGACGTACGGGCGGGCCGTGCCGATGACGGCCGCGACATCGCGCCGCCACGTGCCGTAGTCGATGCCGAGCAGGTAGGCGTTGCCGCCGGGCGCGGAGGCGTTCACCGCTGCCGGGGCCGCCGCGGGAGCGGGCTGCGCGGTGGCGGTGAGCGGCCGGGCGGACGCGGTCGGGGCCAGCGCCAGGACGGCGACGGCCGCGGCCGCGCCGGTGGCGGCGGCGAGCGGGCGGATACGGGTGCGGGTGCTGCGCATGTGGGGGCGCTCCTCGGTGGCCGAATTTGGCATGTGCGCGTCCACAATCAGGCCGCGGGCCGCCGGTGTCTACCGGTCGGTAGCAAATCTCTGTCGGCCTGCAGATGAATGTTGATCTCCGGCGGGCGCGCGCGGAACGCCCGGGCCGCCGAAAATGGAGGCATCCCTCAGCGGCTTGCGGAGGTGCCCAGCGTGAACGCCGCAGACCCCCGGCCAACGCCGGTACGCGAACCGGAAGGCCCGGCGCGGCCCCGGCGGCTCTTCGACAGGGACGACGAATGGGCGGCCCTGACCGCCTTCGCACAGGACCCCAAGAGCGGCCCCGGCCTGTGCGTGGTCTCCGGGCGCCCCCGGCAGGGCAAGACACTGCTCCTCGAAGCGCTCGCCCGGGCCACGGGGGGCTTCTACTTCAGCGGCCAAGAGGCCACCGAAGCGGACTCCCTGCGCCGGCTCGGCGAGGAGTACGCGCGCTACCGCCGGGCAGCGGCCCCCAGCCGGTGGCCCGACTGGAAGCACGCGGTGGACGAGCTGCTCGCCCTGGGCGACACCAGACCCCTGCCGGTCGTCATCGACGCCTTCCCCGACCTGGTCGAGGCGAGCCCCGCCCTGCCGTCCGTGATCCACGGCGCGCTCCGGCGGCTGGCCGGCCCCGCCAGGCAGAACCGGACCCGCCTGGTGCTCGGGGGCGAGACCGCACCCGTCATGAGCCGGCTCTTCGCCGGCTCCCCCCTGCGCAGCATCGCCGAGCTGGAACTGCGGATCCAGCCGCTGGACTTCCGCGCGGCGGCGCGGCTGTGGGGCATCGAGGACCCCGCGCTGGCCCTGCGCGTCCACGCGGTGGTCGGCGGGACCCCCGCCTACCGGTACGACTACGTGAACGACGACGTGCCGCGGGGGCCCGAGGACTTCGACGACTGGGTCTGCCGGACGGTGCTCAACCCCCGGACGCCGCTGTTCCGCGAGGCCCGCCACCTCGTCGACGAGGAGACCGGACACGGCAGCCACGGGGCCTGCCACTCGGCCCTGGCGGCGCTGGCCTCCGGCTGCACGACCCACGGCGAGATCGCCGCGTACACCGGACAGCAGCTCACCGACGCCTCCCGCGCCCTGGCCCTCCTGCGCGACCACGGACTCCTGCTCTCGCAGCCCGACGGATTGCGGCCCGGCCTCGTCCGCCACCGCATCGCCGACCCCCTGCTGGCCTTCGAACACGCCGTGGTGCGCCCCCGCAGAACGGCTTTGGAGAGCGAGGAGGCCGGCGCCGTCTGGCGGAGCGCCCGGGCGGACTTCTCCCGGATCGCCGAGGACTGCTTCGCCCAGATCTGCCGGCACTGGGCCGAGCACTTCGCCGCCCCCGCCACCTTCGGCGGCGCGCCGGTCACGGCCGCCTACGGCTCGCTCGGCAGCGACCCCGATTCCCCCGAGGCGCACGCGGCCGAAGTCGTCGTCCGCGGACACGACGGCCAGGGGCCCACCAGGCTCCTCTCCATCGGGCTCGCCCGGCTGGGCGCGGACATGGACGTCGAACACCTGCGCAGACTGCACCGCCTCGTCGACGCGGTCGCCGCCGCGGGCGAGGACACCGGCCGGGTCCGCCCCGCCCTCTACGGCGGCCGCGGCTTCAGCCCGGAACTGCACGCGGCGCAGGACCGGGGCGAGGTCATGCTGGTCGACCTCGACCGCCTGTACCGCGGCCACTAGCACCTGCCACTAGCACCTGGGAGGCACGCCATGTCGCACACCGCCGAGTGGAAGGTCCGCCTCCAGGTCTCGGAGGAGGACCGCACCACGAAGGCCCGGCTCGAACTCGACAACGGTTCCACGAAGCTGACCGGGCAGGGCACCGCCCGCCGCAACCCCCAGGACCCGGACGTCCCGGAGATCGGTGACGAACTCGCCGTCGCACGGGCCATGGAGAACATGGCGGACCAGTTGAAGCGGACGGCCCTCGGGGACATGAGCGCCACCGGAGCCCTCACCCCGCAGGGCTCCCTCAAGCCCTATGCGGGATGGCTGGACGTCGCCGAGGACTAAGGCGTGCCGGCGGGCCCCTCGGCCCTGTCGTCGTCCACGTACGCCAGCCGGTCGACGACGTCCACCACCCCGTCGACGCTCTGGCAGAGCCGCACCACGACGGGGACGAGGCTCGCCCGCGGAACGGTCCCGCTGAGGGTCACCAGGCCGTCGCGGACCTCGACCGTCAGATCGGACGGCCGCAGCCGGAGCGTACGGGTCAGGACGTCCTCCAGGATCTCCTCCTGGATGGCACGGTCACGGCGCAGGAACAGCTGGAGCAGGTCACTGCGGCTGAGCACCCCGATGACCCGGTTCTCCCGGTCCACCACGGGCAGCCGTTTGACCTGCTTCTGCCGCATCAGCCGCGCGGCGCGGACCACGCTCCACTCGGGGCGGGCAGTGATCGCGGGACTGCTCATCAGGCCTTCGGCGGTCTCGGCGCCGCTGCCCTCGCCGTAGCGGTGCAGCAGGTCGGCCTCGGAGACCACGCCCACGGGACGGCCGTCGTCGTCCAGGACCGGAACGGCCGTGATGCCGAACTCGTCGAGCAGCCGGGCGATCTCCTTGAAGGTGGTCCCCCGCTGCACGGCGACGGCGGTGGGCGTCATCATGTCCGCGACACTGCGGTGCCTCATCGCGCCCTCCTCGGCTCGGGCATTCCAGACCCATGATGGCCGATGTGCCGCGGTCCGGGCGGTCAGGCCGCGCCCCAGCCCCCGTCCAGCGGCAGGGAGGCGCCCGTCAGGTAGTCGGCGTGGGGCCCGCAGAGCCACACGGCGGCCGCCGCGACCTCCTCCGGCTCGATCAGGCGCTTGATCGCGGACCGGGCCAGCAACACCTCGGCGAGCACGTCCTCGGCGCTGATGCCGTGCGCGGCGGCCTGCTGCTCGATCTGCGCCTCGACCAGCGGCGTGCGCACGTAGCCCGGGCAGATGCAGTTGCTCGTCACCCCGTACGGGGCGCCCTCGATCGCGGCGACCTTGCTCAGCCCCTCCAGGGCGTGCTTGGCCGCGACGTAGGCCGATTTGAAGGCACTGGCGCGCAGGCCGTGCACGCTGGAGATGTTGACCACCCGCCCCCACCCGCCCGCGTACATGTGCGGCAGCACGTGGCGCAGCAGCAGGAACGGCGCCGTGACCATCACCTGCTGGATGCGCGCGAAACGCTCGACCGGAAACGCGGTGAGGGGGGCCACGTACTGCAGGCCGGCACTGTTGACCAGGATGTCCACGCCGGCCGGCAGCCCCTGGACGGCCTCAGGGTCGGCCAGGTCGGCCCCGTGGGCCCGTCCGCCCACGAGGGCGGCGACGGTCTCGGCCGACTCCGCGTCGATGTCGACGACGTGCACGGTGGCGCCCGCCTCGGCCAGGGCGACGGCGCAGGCCCGGCCGATGCCGCTGCCGCCGCCGGTCACCAGCGCCACGCGCTCCCGCAGGGAAGGAAGTTGGCTCGTCATGGCTCGACCCTAGGCAGGACGGCCGCCCGGGCCCATGGCGGCGGCCACCACTGTCCCGGGCTGGCACCTGGAGCCGTCCGCCATGGGTGCCCCGCGTAGCGCCGCGTACTCCCCCGGGAGTACGGGGGGACGCCCCGTCCGGCGGACGACGGCGGGGGCCGCGCCGTCTAGCGTGGCCCCATGGCGGAGCGGCACGGGGGGCAGGACGGGGCGGGGCGGCTGCCGTGGCGGTCGGCGCTGCTCGTCGCCGTCCTCGCGCAGGCCGGCAGCGGGTGGGCGCAGCAGGTGCAGGCCGGCCGGGAGCCGCTGGGCGTGCTCGGGCGGATCCTGCTCCTGCTGGGGCCCGCCCTGCTGGTCCTGCGCCACCGCCACCCCGTACCGGTGCTGTACGGGGTCTGCGCGGTCACCCTGGCCTACCTCGCCGGCGGTTACCCCTACGGCCCCGTCTTCGTCAGCGTCGCCCTCGCCGCCCTGGCAGCCGTCGTCGCCGGACACCGCCACGCCGCCTGGGCCGCGGTGGGCGGGCTGTGGGCCGGGCACCTGCTCATCGGGCACTGGCTGTACCGCCGGCTGCCGCCCCCGGGCGACGGGCCGGCCCCCTGGGCGCCCGAGGGGGCCGTCACGGCCTGGGCGATCGCCGTCCTGGCCGCCTGCGAGCTGGTCCGCGTACGCCGGGAGCAGTGGGCCCGGGACCGCGCCGAGCGGGCCGCGGCCGAGCGGCGCCGGGTGGACCAGGAGCGGCTGCGGATCGCCCGCGAGCTGCACGACGTACTGGCCCACAGCATCTCCGTCATCAACGTGCAGGCGGGCGTCGGCCTGGCCCTGCTCGACACGGACCCCGAGCAGGCACGCACCGCGCTCAGCACCATCAAGGCGGCCAGCAAGGAGGCCCTCGGCGAGGTCAGGCAGGTCCTGGACACCCTGCGGGCCCCGGGCGAGGCCCCCCGCACCCCCGCCCCCGGGCTGGACCGGCTGGGCGAGCTGGTCGGGCAGGCGGCCGCGGCCGGGCTCACGGTCTCGGTGGAGGGCGGAGCCGAGGCCCGCGGACTGCCGCCCGGTACGGACCTCGCCGCCTTCCGGATCCTGCAGGAGGCCCTGACCAACGTGGTGCGCCACTCCGGGGCCCGGACGGCCCGGATCCGCATCAGCCGGGCGCCGGACGTGCTGGAACTGCGCGTGGACGACGACGGCCCCGCCACCGGCGGTGACGCGGGCGGCAGCGGCACCGGGCTGGTCGGCATGCGCGAGCGGGCGGCCTCCCTCGGCGGCACCGTCGAGGCGGGACCCCGCCCGGACGGCGGGTTCCGCGTACGGGCCCGGCTCCCGCTGCGGAGCCCGGACCCGGGGGAGGACCAGTGATCCGCGTTCTGCTCGCCGACGACCAGCAGCTCGTACGCGCGGGCTTCCGGGCGCTGCTCGACGCACAGCCGGACATCGAGGTGGCCGGCGAGGCGGCCGACGGCGCCGGAGCCGTGCGCCTCGCCCGCGAACTGCGCCCGGACATCGCCCTCATGGACATCCGGATGCCGGTGCTCGACGGCCTGGCGGCCACCCGCGCCATCACCGGGGACCAGGCGCTGGCCGGGGTCAAGGTGGTCATGCTCACCACCTTCGAGCTCGACGAGTACGTCTTCGAGGCGATCCGCTCCGGGGCCTCCGGGTTCCTGGTCAAGGACACCGAGCCCGAGGAACTGCTGCGTGCGGTGCGGGCGGTGGTTGCGGGCGACGCGCTGCTCTCGCCCGGGGTGACGCGCCGTCTCATCGCCGAGTTCGCCGCCCGTTCGAAGGCGCCCGCGGCAGCGGCGGAACTGGCCCGGCTGACCGAGCGGGAGCGCGAGGTGATGGCTCTGGTGGGACTGGGCCTGTCCAACGAGGAGATCGCCCGGCGCCTGGTGGTCAGCCCGCTGACGGCGAAAACGCACGTGAGCCGGACCATGGTCAAGCTGGGCGCCCGTGACCGGGCCCAGCTGGTGGTCCTGGCCTACGAGTCGGGGCTGGTCCGGCCCGGCTGGCTCGGCTGACACGGGTCCCGGTGGGCCACGGGCTGCGGCCACGGCTGCGGCCACGGCCCACGCCGGACCCCCGGATACTCCACCGGTGGTACGCGCAGTGCCGCCGGCCGTACGACGCGCCGGGCGCCCCCGTGGAGCCAGTCTCGGAGTGTCGTCGCCCGCAAGGGCGGCGCGGCGAACACGTCCGAGGAGCTGAACCGAGATGAACACCCTGGCACACGACGGGCCCGGCCCGTGGATCCTCTTCTTCCCGCTGGTCTGGGCGGCCGTCGTCATCGGCGTCGTCACGGTCCTGCGCCGCACGGTGTGGCGCGGCGGGCGCGGCCCGCGCGGACCGTGGGCGGCGGCGGGCCGTCCGTACGGCGAGAACTCACCGATCGCGATCATCGGCCGCCGCTTCGCCTCCGGCGAGATCGACGAGGACGAGTACTGGCGGCGGCTGTCCGTGCTGGACGAGCAGTTCGGCCGCCCGTTCCCGGAAGGCAAGGGCCGCCCCGCCTGAGCCCCCCCGGGCGGGCAGGAGGCGGGCCCCCGGTGCGGCACGGCCCCCGGGGGCCCGCTCCGGCCCGGGGGCCAACACGCCCCTTGTCCCAGATCGTGAGACCTGCGTCTCGATCCGGCCGTATCACGGGGTGCTCCCGGCCATTCCCCTCACCGCCGGGGCCCGCACTCCCGGAGCCGGGATACCGTCCCGCGATGCATTCGAACACGCAGACATCGCACACCCCTTCGCCCAGCCGGCGCGGCCTGTTGCGCGCCGCCGTGGCCGGCTCGGCGGCCGCCGGGTCGGTACTCGCCCTCGGCTCCGTCTTCCCCGCCTCCGCGGCCCCGGACACCGGGTCCGGGCCGGGCCACCCGACCGACCGCCCCCTCACCCCGGAACAGGCCCTGGACCGGCTCACCGAGGGCAACCGGCGCTGGCGCACCTACCGGCAGCAGCACCCGCACGAGTCGCGCTCGGTACGGCTCCAGCTCACCACGGCCCAGCACCCCTTCGCCGTGGTGCTGGGCTGCGTCGACTCCCGGGTCCCCCCGGAGCTCGTCTTCGACCAGGGCCTCGGCGATCTGCTCACCGTCCGCTCCGCGGGCGAGGTACTGGACGAAGCCGTCCTCGGCAGCATCGCGTACGGGGTCCTCGAACTGGACATCCCCCTGGTACTGGTCCTCGCCCACCAGTCGTGCGGGGCCGTCGGCGCCGCCGTCCACGCGGACGAGACCGGCGAACGGCTGCCCGCCCACATCCAGTACCTCGCCGAATGGATCCGGCCCTCCATCGACCACAGTCGGGAGGGCGCGGCGGGGGGGGGGGGGGCCCCACGCCCCCCCCCCCCCCCCCCCCCCCCCCCCCCCGCCCCCCCCCCCCCCCCCCACCGCCTACACA